>UQKV01000025.1 GCA_900541665.1 uncultured Collinsella sp. | reverse complement strand
CCGAGGACGTTTTCAGAGCTTTACCCTGTAGGGTCCCTGCCGCTACGTTGCAATCAGGGCATCTGGAGTGGACGGCGGCTTGGCTACGAGCTGGGTCTGAAAATCTGAACGGATGGGTGTCGTTGCTGAAAGTGCAGACGTTGCTGGTGGCGATCACTTTGGGACTCGGATTTCCACTTGCTAGCAAAAAGGCCTCCGGAGCTGTTGCTCTGGAGGCCTTTTTTCAATTACAAACGAATGCGTTAGTTGTTCTTGGTCAGGCGCTCGACGTCGTGGGCGATCATGTATTCCTCGTCGGTGGGGATGACCATGACCGTAACGGCTGAACCGGCGGCGCTGATGACCTGCGGGCCGTTGCCCACGGCCTCGCGGTTCTTATTGTTGTCGATGCGTACGCCCAGCCACTCAAAGCAGTCGCAGAAGGCCTTGCGGATCGACCAGTCGTTCTCGCCGATGCCGGCGGTAAAGGTGATGGTGTCCACGCCCGCCATGGAAGCGATCATGGAGCCAGCCTGCTGCATGGCCTTGTAGGCGAACATATCGAAGGCGAGCAGGCAGCGCTCGTCGCCCTCGGAGGCGCGTGTACGGATGTCGCGGGCGTCGTTGGAGATGCCCGAGATGGCAAGCAGACCAGACTGCTTGTTCATCATGTCATCGACTTCCTGATAGCTGTAGTCGCCCTCGCGCTGGAGGTAGCACACGGTGGCCGGATCAATGGAACCGCAACGAGTGCCCATCATCAGGCCGTCGAGCGGCGTGAGGCCCATCGTGGTGTCGCGGCACACGCCGTCCTCGATAGCAGCGAGCGAAGCACCGTTACCCAAGTGGCACGAAAGCAGACGGTGGCAGCGCGAACCCAGGATCTCCTTGGCCATCATCCACTCATAGCGGTGGCTCGTGCCGTGGGCGCCGTACTTGCGCACGTGGTACTTGTCGCACACGTCCTTGGGCAGCGCGTAGGTATAGGCGACCTCGGGCATGGTCATATGGAACGAGGTATCGAAGACCGCCACGTTGGGCAGCTCCGGATACTTCTCACGGCAATACTCAATCGCCGCGGCCTCGCCGTAGTTGTGCAGCGGGGCGAGCGGGGCCACCTCGAGAATCTTGGCCATAACCTCGTCGTCGACAACTGCGGAATCATCGAAGTGCCAGCCGCCCTGAACGATACGATGACCAATGCCATCAATCGTAAAGTCGGTCTTCTCGAGCTCCTCGAGCACACGAGCGATAGCAGAGCGATGATCGGGGAAAGGGACCTCCTCGGTCTGCTTGGCGCCACCGTTCTCGGAGTGGCCAAAGATGCCCATGTCCGAACCGATACGTTCGCAGTTGCCCTTGGCGAAAACCTCGCGGGTATCGGTATCCAAAAGCTGATATTTAAGGCTTGAGCTGCCGGCGTTGACAACAAGTACGTTCATGAGACTCCTTTGCAGTGCAATACGGTCGACGCAGACCCCTTAAGGCGGCCGCATTTTAATAAGAAGTTATCACAACTTGATAAATAGCTATCAAGCATATCGCCCAACGAGCACAAAAGAGGGGCCGAACGGCGCTCGGTCGTCCAGCCCCTCCCCTCTTGCAATTACTTGCCGTTGACGATGCGCTCGACGTCGGAAGCGATCATGAACTCCTCGTCCGTGGGGATGACGAAAATCTTGACCTTGGAATCCTTGGCGGACAGGCACCAAGCGCCGTCGCCGCGCAGGGCGTTGCGGGCATGGTCCATCTTGACGCCCATAAAGGCCAGACGGTCGGCCACGCCAGCGCGGACAGCCGGAGCGTGCTCGCCGATGCCGGCGGTAAAGACCAGGGTGTCCATGCCGCACATGGAAGTAGCCATCTCGGCAGCCTTGGCGGCAATCTTGTAGACAAACATGTCGAAGGCGAGCTGAGCATCGGGGTCACCAGCGGCGGCGAGCTCCTCGACGTTGCGGCAGTCGTTGGTCTTGCCGCCGGTCACAGCCAAAAGGCCGGACTTCTTGTTCATCATCTCGTCGACCTCGTCGAAGGTGTAGCCACCCTCGCGCTGCAGGTAGCACACGGTAGCCGGGTCGATGGAGCCGCAGCGGGTGCCCATCATGACGCCATCGAGCGGGGTGAGGCCCATGGTGGTGTCCATGCACTTGCCGTCCTCGATAGCGCACAGGGAAGCGCCGGAGCCGATATGGCACACGACGACCTTGCGGGCCTCGCCGTTGGTCATCTCGGCGACCTTCTTGGAGATGTAACGGTAGCTGGTGCCGTGGGCGCCGTACTTACGGATGTGCAGCTTGTCGCAAACGTCCTTGGGTAGAGCGTAAGTCTTGGCGACCTCGGGCATGTTGAAGTGGAAAGCGGTGTCATAGACCGTGACGTTGGGCAGGTCGGGATACTGCTCCAGGCAGAACTCGATAACGTTGGCCTCGGGGTTGTTGTGGAGCGGCGCCAGCGGGGCGACCTCGCGGATCTTAGCGAGAACGTCCTCGTCGACGAGGGAGGAATCGCCAAAGTACCAACCGCCCTGAACGATGCGATGGCCGATGCCCTCGATCTTGACGCCGTTGGCCTCGAGGTCCTTCAGGACGACCTCGATGGCGACCTTGTGGTCGGGGAACTCGATGTTCTCGGTCACCTTCTTGGAACCGTTAGCAGCGTGGGTGAAGGTACCGCCGGTAAAGCAGACGCGCTCGCAGGAGCCCTTTGCGGACACCTTGTGGGACTTGGTGTCGATGACCTGATACTTAAGGGTCGAAGATCCCGCGTTGACGACCAGAACGTTCATGTGTCTCCCTACTAACAGGCGGTGTGGCGCCGCCAGGTTACATACGCTTCAATAATAAACCCAAACGCCCTCGCGCTCGGGTTTATTGGCGTTGATATATAAGTTATCGGTGTCTAAATACTCATGTCCTTTGGCTTGTAAGACGAAATAGCGCGGGGATATACACCAAAGAAGAAATCCCGAGCGCGACAAGCAATACGACTCGAATGCCCGCAGCGCTGCTCAACACAGCGTTGAGCAGATAGAAAAGAACAGCACCCACCGCCACCATCTGGCTTTGAACCGAAATCAATGAACAGCGCATCGAAGAATCAGCAGCATTTTGAAAAATTGAGTATTTAATTGGAGCAAACAACGAGTACGCAACCGTCTGCAGCACATAGAACACGGGCAGCAAATTAGCCGGAGTAAGGGGGATCAAAAACAAAGCTGTCAATACTAAGCGCACGATGCCGCAAATACGCGCAAAACGGCCCTTGTCGACATGATCAATGACACTGGGTACAATAAGCCCCATGGAGGCCGAGGCAAGGAGCTGGACCGCAATGATCACACCCGAAGCGACGGCATTCATTCCGCGACCCGCAAGCAACAGTGAGAAAAAGTCTTCCAGGGCGACAAAAGCAAATGCCTGAGAACAGTCCATGATGAACGCTGACCGAAGAATGCCATTACCCGCAATAGCGGCACCGATCATCTTCGGGCTAATTCCACGCTCAGGTGCCCCCGCAGTGCCCCCTCTTCGCATCTCAGGAATGCAGACAACGACAACCAACGTCAACACCATTGCGATGATATCTGCCGAAAGACCAATGAGATATGCACCGACAGACGAAATGAAACCACCCACGCAAGCGGAGATGGCATAAGAGGCATAGAAAACAAATCGCTCAACGACATTAAGTCTTACGAGCTGGTCCTGAGAGACGCTGTCAATGTAAATCGCTTCTATGGATCCGCTCAGACATGCAACGGCAAAACCTTTGAGAGCGAACGCACCGATTAAAAGCAGAGGGAAACGGACGAGAAGCAGGGCAGCGTAGTATCCAAGCATCCCCACGACGCCAACGAGACCGCTTGTCTTTCGTCCAAACCTATCAGCAATATAGCCAGTGGGAACTTCGAGGATGAACTTGCTCACTTGATATGCAATCATCATGCTAGAAATCGCCACTATCGAGAATCCGACGAATTCAAGGTAAACCGTCAGAAAATACAAAATGGTGCTGAAGTTCGACAGAAAAACGAACGTCATATAAAGCAAAACCGTACGGTTTTTCATGCTCCGCCCTCCAAGAGTCAACAATCTGAATCGGAATCTTGGAAAAGCATGAGGGCAAAGCCGTCAGTCATGTGTTACAAGGCGTCAACATTCACTTGACAACACGAGGCCAAATGGCCTCACGAAGCAAGATGACGCAATAGGTGAAGAAATACCGTCTGGTGTCGATCGGTCCAGGCATTTTGTCGATAGCAAAAGTAGATGGGCAAGGCTACGTCATGCGAGCCTTCAATAGAGCACTCGCTCACTTCCAATCCATCTGATGCGAGAGAAGAGCCAGAAAAACTCAATATCAATCCCCCGGCTTGAAGAAACTCAGCCTGCGCCCTGCTTCCGTATTCGACATCGCGAAAGCGGAAATTAACCAGCTGAGCTTCGGGACATTGATTGATTGCATTGAGACAGGGTGACAAATTAATGGGAACAGCGAGCCTGCCGCCCAGTAACTCACGAATGGTCATAGCGTCAACAGATTGATGACCAGCTGGGCATGAAAGAACCCTGAGCTCCTTTTCACCCATATATTTTGAAGAAAGGACGCTGTCCCGTGGTTCCTCAAACGAGATAGCCGCGTCCGAAATTCCAAGTATAAGTGATTCAAAGCATGTTGCCGTTGGCTGATGCCACACATCAAGATGAATCTGAGGGTGCGAGCTTTCAAACGAGTCGTACCAGTTTTCGGAAAAAAGGAGCCCCCGCCCGTGAAGACAGGGGGCGTAAAGACGGAAATGGCCGTCGGGCGAAACGCCGCCGTTCCCCGATTGAGCGTACTTTTTGAGATCGTCGACTTGCGCCAGGATCACGCGTGCACGACGCGCAAATTCTCTGCCCGCCGGAGACAAAACAGCCTCCCCCGCCGATCGGTCGAGCAAAACAATCTGATACTCAGATTCCAACTTTTTTATTGCCGACGAAACGGCCTGCGGACTCACGTGAACGGCGCGAGCTGCTTTGCGCACGCCGCCATAGTTCGCTACAGCCTGAAGGTATTCGAGTTGAGAAAGCTGCATAGATTACTCCAAAGGCAGCCAAGTCGACGGCCTACGCGCCCTCAGATGAGGTTCTCGCCCAGGTTCTTGCCACCGAGAACGTGCATGTGGAAGTGCATGACGGTCTGGCCGGCGTTGACGCCCTTGTTGGAGATGACGCGGAAACCGTCCTCCAAGCCCTTGGCCTTAGCGACCTCCTGGATGGCGTGAGCCATGGCGCCCATGGTCTCGGCAGGTACGTTGTCGGCGATGTCACTGTAGTGCTTCTTGGGGATCACGAGCGTATGGACCGGCGCCTGGGGATTGAGGTCGTCGAAGGCGATGACCTGGTCGTCCTCATAGACAACGGTCGAGGGGATCTCGTGGTTGGCAATTTTGCAGAAGATGCAATCGCACATGGTTGGTTCCTTTCTCACAGACCAAGGTAATTATATTTGGTCGGGATGGTTAGAACGAGAGGTTGTCGTCGGTGTTGGCGGCTTCGCCGTCGGCGAGCACGTCGTTGCCGTCGACGTCCTTAAGAAGCACCGAGACCTTCTGCTCGGCATCGGACAGGCGGGTGCGCAGGCTCTTGAGGAGCTCGACGCCGCGGGTATAGCTCTCGAGCGACTCCTCGAGCTCCATATCACCCGACTCCAAGCTGCGGATGATGAGCTCCAACTCCTGCGAAGCCTGCTTGTACGTAAGCTGCTCGACCGGGGTTTTCTCTGCCATATCTGTTTCCTTTCCTAAAGGTTTATCGCTATGAAACGCGGCCTACTCGACCGTATCGACCGTTGCCGTCACGTTGCCGTCTGCCATGCGCACGCGGATGGCGTCACCGGGCTTAAAGGTCTTGGCGCTCGTGGCCACCCCATCATCGCTGTACGCGATGGAATAACCACGGGCAAGCACCTTGAGCGGCGACAGGGCATCTAGCGAGGCTGCCGCACGGCCCAGGTCGGACGCGGGCTTGTTGAGCATCGTGCGCCCCTGATGCTCCAGACGGGAACTCGCAAGCGCGAGCGCATGGCGCTTGCCATCGAGCCCCGAGGTGCTTGCAACCAGACGCTCGGGCAGGCGCTCAAAGTTGGAGCGGAATGTCCCGACCGAGCGCGCTATGGCGCCGGACAGACGATCGGCCGTCAGGGCAAGCTCAGACTCGCGACGCTCGACCATAAACGTCGGATAGTTGAGGCACGGGCGGCATGCGGCCGCATCGAGCGCGTCGCCCAGACGAGCCGTATAGGTATCCCAGGCACGACGACCGCGCTGGTCGAGCATTTCCAGATCGACCTGATCCGACCCGATCATCGAAGCCATCGCGACGCCCAGACGCTGATGGCGCGTCTCGAGCACGTCGGCCAACTCCGTCATAGCCGGCGCCACCGATTCTGCCGCTGCCGTTGGCGTGGAGGCGCGACGGTCGCTCACCATGTCGCAAATCGAGGTATCGGGCTCATGGCCAATGCCGGTCACCACGGGCACGGGGCAAGCCGCCACCGCACGGGCAAGCTCCTCGTCGTTAAAGGTCATGAGGTCCTCGAAGGAGCCGCCGCCACGGACAAGCAAAATGCAATCGGGCGCCGGCGTAATGGCAGCGGCGCGGCGCAAGCCTTCAATAAGCTCTGCCGGCGCGCCCTCGCCCTGGACCTTTGCGCCCACGCAGACAAGCTCGACGAGCGGGTTGCGACGGCGCAGCGTACGCTTGACGTCGTCGATCACGGCGCCCGAAAGCGAGGTGACGACCGCCACGCGTGAGCAGAACACCGGGATGCGGCGTTTACGGGACTCGTCCATCAGCCCCTCGCGGCGTAGCTTTTCGGCCAACTGCGCCACCTGTTGACGCAGCAGGCCCTCCCCCGCCAGCGAGAATGAGCGAGCGACAAAGCTCATACGACCCGTGGGCTTATAGAGGTTGAAGCTGCCCTTAAAGCTCACCTGCATGCCGTCACGCAGATCGAAAGTGCGCTTGAGATAGGCGCCCTTCCAGATGATGCAGTCGACGGCCGCCGAATCGTCCTTGATTTGGAAGTAGCAGTGGCCGCTTCGGGCATTGGGACCACGAAAACCCGTGACCTCGCCCAGAACGCTCAGCTGCGGAATCGCATCGAGCGCGCCAGCGGCAATCTCCACCGCCTGGCTCACGCTGAGCTCTTTACGCTCTTGCTCGTCCGATCCGTCGAACTCGGCGGAAACGGCATTGCCGGTCAGATTCCAGCCTGCCACGCAGCCCCCTTTCGTCATCGTGCACATGGGCTCCGGCCCCGTGCAAATTTAAGTCCAACACATAGTACAGCGCCGCGGGGACACGAATCCCCGCGGCGCCCAGCGACCCAATTTGTTATCGGTTGGAGTTTCTGTTGTAGCGAGCCATAAGATAGAGCAGCTGAATAATCGAGGTGAGCGCAGCGGCAACATAGGTAAGCGCGGCGGCCGTCAGTACCTTCTTGGCACCGTTGACCTGCTTGGAACTCATACCCGACTGCTCGATGTACGCCACGGCGCGTCGGCTGGCGTCAATCTCGACAGGCAGCGTAACGAGTTGGAACAGTACACTAAACGAGAAGAAGATCAACGCGAGGGATGTGAGCCCGGCAATGTTCATAAACAGGCCCAAGAGCAACACGAGGGTCCAGGTGTTCTGGGTAAAGTTGACGACCGGCACGAGGGCGGTACGTACTTTCATCATGGCATAGCCGCTTTGACGCTGGGCGGCATGGCCTGCCTCGTGGCAGGCGACGGCAACGCTTGCGACCGAACCGCCCGAACGGTTGGCATCCGACAGATACAGGTTGTTATCCTGCGGGTTGTAATGGTCGGTGAGCTCACCGGCGACACCCTTGATACCCACGGCATTGCAACCGTTGGCGTCAAGCATGCGGCGAGCAACCGTGGCGCCCGTGTCGCCGTCCGAGCGAACCTTGGACCAGGTCTTGTACGTCGAATTGATATAGCTCTGCGCAGCAAGGCCAAGCACTGTACAAACAAGAACAACCAGCAGGTACAGCGGGTCGATGCCAAAGCCGTAACCATAGTAATAAGGCATGCGAATTCCTCCGAATCGAATTACACGTTGGAGGCATTCTACCCACTCAACCGGCTAGGCTTCCCTACAGGAGCTCGATTTTGCCGTCCTTCACCGTCAACCCCATATTGCCCGAGAGCAAATCGTCCAGGCGTGAGCCCACGAGCTCGAAGCGCCAGCCTTCGCGCAGGGGGCTCTGCTCGGGGTGCTCAATATAGTCGGCCAGGTCATCGCGCGAGGCAATGACCGAGGTCGCCACGCCCGAGCGCTCGGCAACTAGGCGAATGAGCGCATACATCAGGTCCGTCACGCTCTCCAACTCCGGAGAGATCTGACGATGCCCGCGCACCATGAGCGGCAGGCGATCGTGCGGGCAGCTCGCGCCGCGCTTGATGGCCATGAGCGCGCCGTCCACGTCGCGCTCCCCCAACTGATCGGTACCGCGAATGCTACGGAACTCCTCAACGCGCACGGGATTGCGCTTAACGAGCGCAAGCAGCGTGTCGTCGGACATGACCCACTTGCGCGGGATGTTACGGCGCTCGGCGCGATCCTCGCGCCAGGCGGCGAGCTCGCGCGCGATGCCCAACTGGTGACGGCTGCACGAATTGATGCGCTTGACCTTACGGAACGCCTCGTGGCGATCGGCACGGTAGTGCGACTCATCGACCAGAGGACGCAACTCGTCGAGCACCCAGTCCACGCGGCCCAGCTCGCGCAGGCGGCTCATCATCTCGGTATAGGCGACGATCAGGTATTTGACGTCATCGATCGCGTACTCAATCTGCTTATCGGTCAGCGGGCGACGCGACCAGTCGGTCAGCGACTCGGTCTTGGGCAGCGAGACGCCGCAAAACGTCTGCACGAGCGCGCCGTAGGAAATCTGCTGGCGCTCGCCCAAAAAAGCGGCGGCGACCTGCGTATCGAAAATCGGTCGTGGCAGCACGCCCACGGTATGGAGCATGACCTCCATATCCTGCGAGCAGGCGTGGAAGACCTTGGTCACGCTCTCGTCGGCCATAAGCTCGGCCAGCGGCGAGAGGTCGTCGATTACCAGGGGATCGACCGCGACGCTCTCGGCAGGGGTGGCAATCTGAACCAAGCACAGACGCGGATGGAACGTGCGCTCGCGCAAAAACTCGGTATCGACGGCAATCGCGTCGAACTTACGGGCGCGCTGGCAAAAGTCGAGTAGAGCCTGATGTGTGGAAATGTACATATCAACCCATCGAATAAGGTTAGGCCCGAAAAACACGGGTAGGATATCGGCATTGCCTTACAACTATACTCGGTTAGTCACAGAACGGGAACGTAAGTATGCGCTGCCTTATCATCCACAACCCGGCATCGGGCCCCAGCTCAGATGAAATCTACGCATTTACGCACGCCCTCGCGCAGGGCGGCGACGAGGTCGTGATGCGCTTTATCGGCGATGGCATGGAGCCCGAGGACGCCGTGGCAGACGTGCGCGAATTCGATCGCGTGGTGGTCTCGGGCGGCGACGGCACCGTCTCCAACGTGCTCGACCAGATGCGCGGATGCGGTGTCCCCACGCTCGTCTTCCCCTCCGGTACGGCCTGCCTGTTCTTCAACAACATCGGTAATGCCCCCGAGGCGGCGGCGCTTGCCAAGGCTTGCCGCGCCGGTCGCACGGTCAAAGTGGACATGGGCGAGCTCTTTTGGCTCGACGAGAACGGCAACGAGAAGCGCCACGGCTTCATCATCATCGCCGGCTCGGGCTTCGACGCCGAGATCATGATGAAGGCCGCCCCCACCAAAAACGACATCGGCGAGATCGCCTACTTCCTCTCCGCGCTCGCCACGCCCAATCCCACGGTGGCGCACTTTACGATTGAGCATGACGGCATTGTCGAGGAGCTCGACGGCATCTGCTGCATGGCCGGCAACACCTCGGTCATCCAAAACGACATCAACCTGTTCCCCGACTGCCGTATGAACGATGGCATGGTCGACATTGCGGTCATCGAACCCGTAAAAACTGTGCAGCTTCTACCGACTGTGATCACCGCCGCACTCGACCCCGCCGGCAAGGTACTCGGCCGCCCGCAGTTCAAGATCATCCAGACCAAGGAAGCCAAGATCACCTGCACCCCGTCGCTGGGCATGCAGTTCGATGGCGAGATTATCTCCAGCAATTCGGGCGTCTTTGGAGCCCGCGCGCTTCCGCAATGCCTCGACCTCATCGTCGACGAATTCTCCCCGCTCGGAAAATAGGAGGACCCTATGAACGACAATCCCCTGCTCGGCTTTATCATCATCGTTTTGGCCATGCTCGTCGGCTATGCGATCAACGTGATCCACCGCCGGAAGAAGTAATTCCACATTGGTATGATATTCATCCAATTATCGTCTCCCCTGCTGTTTATGCATTTGCCAAACAGCAGGGGATTTTCATTTCAGGCATTCCCAGCTACTTTATTCGGCTACAGTAATTACAGGGCGTCTTTATTAAAGTAAAGCTACAAACTGAGTACAATTAACCGCTCGTCGCATATTTCATCACGCTTATCGAGTAAGTGTCTTTCATAGATGAATATTGTTTCCAGTTCGTTACGCTAATGGGGTGTCTTTATTGGCTGAAGCCCTCTGGCGACAGAGGGCTTTCGCACGCTGGGAGGGAAAATGAGGAAAACTCACCCCGTCAACGCGCTCAAGAAGCTAGGCATAGGCCTCGCCTTTGGAGCTGCAACCATCATGTCCATGCCGACATCTGCGCTCGCCTGCACGCAGATGTACATGGGCAAAAACTATACGGCCGACGGCAATACGTACTACGGCCGCGCCGAGGACTTTGGCAAGCGCTATCTTAAGCACTACGGCATCGAACCTGCCCACGAACCTGGCTTTAAGTACAGCTCGATTGAATCTGCTTTTGAATACACTTCGAACAAGCCTACCTATCGTTACAGCTATGTACGCGACCACCCCTCCAACTGGATGGGTCGCACCGACGCCTATTCCGAGGCCGGAATCAACGAGAAGGGCGTCTCCTGCTCTGCCACGCTAAGCACTTCCTATAACGAGGAGGCCGATGCAGCAGACCACATCGATGAGAAAGTAGGTCTGGGCGAGTACAGTTACGGCAGCATCATCCTGGGCGAGAGCGCCACGGCCCGCGAGGGCGTCGAGCTTCTCGGCAGACTGATCGATGATCAAGGCGTCTGCACCAACGACCAGATCATCATCGCCGACAACAACGAGACCTGGCTGTTCGCCACACTTTCCGCCCATCAGTGGATCGCCATGAAGCTCGCTGACGACGTCGCGTCGCTCAACCCTAATATCGGGAGCCTCAACTACGATGTCGACCTTGATGACCCCGAGAACTGCCTACACTCCGAGGGCATCGAGTCCATGCCCGTGGAGAAGGGCTTCGCCAAATACTCCGCTGACGGCAAATTCGATGTCGCCCAAACGTATGGCGAAAGCCTCGCCGATTCCGGCGTAAACCAGTGGTCCCGCTATGTGCAAGGCCGCGATTATTTTGGTAGTCAGCTGACCGAAGGCACAGATTACGACATTATCACAGTAAAGAAGGATGGAAAACCTGACCAAAAGGGAGCCATGGTCAGCGAAATCCAGCCCCTGTTCTTCAGGCCTGGCAAGTCTGGCTGGAGCACCTTTGAGCTGATTCGTGCCTTTGGCAACCGCGGCGAGAACGTCCCTGGCCTCAACGCGAACACTGATGGTGTTTATTGCATCGGCAGCGAGCGCAACACCGAGATCAACCTCTTCCAGATTCGTCGCGGGTATGACCCCGAAGTCGCTACCATCCAGTGGGAAATGCTCTCCCGCGCCGCGTACTCCGTCGCCATCCCGTTGTACTCCGCTCTGATAACTGAGGTCAGCCCGTACTTCAGCGATCAGACCGTCTCCTTCGATCACTGCAACCAGACTGACGTCGTGTACAACGAGGAGCCCGAGAACTCAATCAACTACGTCCTTATGGACATCAGCTCGCTCTGCTTCGAGAACCCTGACACCCTTGGTGTCAGCGTCCGTGCCTACCTCGATGCGCTCCAGAACGAGCTTATCGAGCAGAACAAGGAAGTTGACGCCGCCATGCTGGCCGAGACGACCACCGAGGGCCGCACTGCCCTGGCCAACAAGGCCGGCAAGGCTGCTACCGAGAACACCTACAAGAAGTGCAAGGCACTGCTCCAGGAGATGCGCGCCTATCAGAAGGCCGAAAACTTCGACCAGCCCTTTACCCCAAGCGACCTGAACACCGAGACCAACGGCCTCAAGGTGTCCATCACCTACGCCAAGGATGCTCTTGCCACCGATCCGGTCACCCCGGATCAGCCCGGCACTCCTGAGCAGCCTGGCACTCCCGAGCAGCCCGCTAAGCCCGAGCAGCCGGCCGCCAAGCCTGAGAAGCCTGGCAAGTCCGACACCACGACCACGGTAACCACTAACAAGACGAACACCAAGGGCGGCCTGCCCACCACTGGCGATCGTTTTGATGGCCGCATGGTGGCCGCATTCGCCATCGCTGGCGTTGCCGTCATCTCCGCGGGCGGTTACTTCCTCTACCGTCGCAATAAGGAGTAACGTCTTAGCTGAGCGGGCAAGGCAGCAATGGCAGCCTCTCGCCCGCTCAGCCCACTCTTTTGACCGGCGGGAAACCCGCCTGAAATCTTTTCAAAAAAGATTTCCCCGCACACACTTTGCTGTGCTATAGTGCAGCGCAACAGCAACTAGGTGCGACCGCGCCATGGCATCACGAAAGGAGCCACCGACATGAAGAACACGATGAAGTCTCTTAACAACTGGTGGTGGCGTGATGCGAATACGATCGGTCGACAGTGAGTCCCTCACGCCTGTTTTTGCGCTCTAGGTGATTGGAAGGCCTCCGGTTTCGACCGGGGGCCTTTTTCTATCTCGAGCCCGATCGCATTCGCATCACGCGCCTCCGCTTTTCTCTTGCACTCCCCTTCCGAAAGGATTTTCACCATGTCTCAGAACACCGCCGCCACCCAGCCCCGCACCGTCCAGACCGCCGACCGCGGCAAACTCGATGTCCGCGCCCTCGTCCTGCTTGCCATCCTGCTCGCCGCCGGCTTCATCCTCAACTTCACCGTCGGCAAGGCCATCTCGGGCATCTCGGGCGGCATGATCAGCCCCGAGTTCATCATCTCGGCCTTCTGCCTCACCATCCTGGTCGTTCGCCCCAACATCGGCCAGGCGCTCGTTATTGGCCTCATCTCGGCTGCCGTGATCCAGATCACCACCACTTCGCCGTTCATCGATTTTGCCGCCGAGGGCATCGCCGCCATGCTCATGGCCGGCATCGTCAACGCCGCTGGCAAGAACGGTCAGGTCAAGCCCGCCATCGCCATTGCCGCAACCTTCCTGACCACCTTTGTCTCCGGCGTCATCTTCATGATCATCAAGATGGCCATGCTCGGCGTGGTCGGCGAGCTCGCCGCCGCCATGCTGCCCGTCGTCGCCATGACCGCCGTCTTTAACGCCATTCTGGTCGGCGCCCTCTACCTGCCCATCCAGAAGGCCCTTAGGCTCAACTAACCCGCTCGGCTTTACGAGCCACCCCATCTTGGCGTTCATTCGTCGCTCGCGTACCCAAGTACGCTTCGCTCCTCTTTCGCGCCAACCTGGGGCCCCTCGTAAAGCCGTCTCCGCGCTTCGCCACCAAAGACTGTCCCAAACGACGAGCTCTTGGGGACGTTCTTAAACGACTAGCCATGTAAGAACGTCCCCAATGACTATGAAAGGTATCCATGGAAACGATCATCAACGTCGACGATGTCTCGTTCTCCTATGGCACGCAGACCGAGCAGGCGCTCAGCCACATCTCGCTCAGCGTGAACAAGGGAGATTTCATCGGCATCATCGGGCCCTCGGGCGCCGGCAAGTCCACGCTTGCCGCCTGCCTGTCAGGTGCCGTGCCCCACCACTACACCGGCGCGTTCTTTGGGTCCGTCATGGTTGACGGCCATGACACCTGCGAGGTCTCGCTGACCGACGTGTCACAGATCGTCGGCAGCGTGCTGCAGGATATCGACACGCAGATGGTCGCCTCGGTCGTCGAGGACGAGATGCTCTTTGGCCTCGAGAACTTTGGCGTTCCCCACGACCTGATCGAGCAGCGCGTGAGCGAAACGCTCGAGACCGTCGGCATCAGCGACCTGCGCGACCGCGAGATCGCAACCCTCTCGGGCGGACAGAAGCAAAAGGTAGCCATCGCCGCCATCCTCGCCATGCGTCCGCGCGTCTTGGTTCTCGACGAGCCCACCGCGGCACTCGACCCCGCCAGCTCCACATTGGTCTTCGAGACGCTGCGTGAGGCAAACCGCGTACTTGGAATCACCATCGTCGTCGTTGAGCAAAAGGTCGCTCTGCTCTCGGAGTACTGCAACCGCGTGTTCGTGCTCAACCATGGCGAAATTGCGCTGCAGGGCGAGCCACACGAGGTCTTCGCGCATACCGACGAGCTCCGTGCCATCGGCGTCGACTGCCCTCGCGTCACGCGTATCTTCAATAGCCTCGAGGCCGATGGCCTGGTAAGCGGTACCCCCTGCTTGGATGTCGATGAGGCCGAGCGCATGATTTCGGGCATCGTCGACCCCGCACACGCGGCCATCGAAGCTCAGGCGCCCGCCGGTTCCCCGCATGCACCGTCGTTGCGCCCTCATGCCAAGGACGCCGAACCCGTACTCACCTTTGACCATGCTGAGTTTGCCTATCCCAATGGCGGCGCCGCCGTACATGACCTTAGCCTGACGCTCTATCCTGGCGAGCTCGTGGGCATCGTCGGCCAAAACGGCGCCGGCAAGACCACGCTCACCAAACTGCTCACAGGCCTGCTTAAGCCCGCCTCGGGCAGCGTGCGCGTCACGGGACTGGATACCGCAGCCGTTCCCACGAGCCGTATCGCCCGCGAGGTCGCGACCCTCTTCCAAAACCCCGACCGCCAGATCTGCAAGGACACCGTGCTCGACGAGGTCGCCTTTGGCTTGGAGCTTGGCGGCATGGACCGTGCCGAGGCTCTGCGTCGTGCTCAACTCGTCATCGACCGCTTTGGCTTGCCGGCCGACGAGGCGCCCTTCTCGCTCTCGCGCGGCCAGCGACAAATGGTGGCGCTTGCCTCCGTCGTAGTGGTTGAGCCCAAGATCGTCGTGCTCGACGAGCCCACGAGCGGCCTTGATTACCGCGAGTGCATGACCGTCATGGAAACGGTGCGCACCATGGCCGAGCGTGGCTGCGCCGTAATCATGGTCTGCCACGATATGGAAGTCGTCTCGGATTTTGCCGAGCGCATTGTGGTAATGGCCGACGGTCGCATCCTCGACCGCGGCCGCACGCACGAGCTATTCTCGAACATCGATCTCATGCGGCGTGCCTACGTGGAGCCTCCCCAGGTTATTGAACTCTCGCGCCGTCTGGCATCTTCCGTCTCGCCCGCTTTTGCGCAGGTGAGCGAAGTCACCGATGTCGTTCGAATTACCAAGGAGATGGTCCACCGTGGTTAACGTCATCGACTACATGCCGGGCGATACGCTGCTGCATCGCCTGAATCCCGTCGTCAAACTGGGCCTCGCCGCCGCCATCATCGTCGGCATCTTCTTGTCCGACGCCTACGTGGCGCTGCTGGGCTTTTTGGCACTCACCCTTGCGCTGGGTGCCTATGCCGGCGTCGTCGACCGTCTGTTCTCGCTGCTCAAGTTGCTGATTCCGCTCGCGCTTATCATGCTGGTGCTCCAGCTGGCCTTTATGCGCGATGGCAACGTGGTGTGGGGCTTTATCACCGACACGGGCCTCATCACAGGATCGAAGGCCTGCCTGCGCCTGCTGGGTGTGGCGTTACCGCTCATCCTCATGCTCATGGTGACCAAGCTCAACGACCTTGCCAACGCCTGCGTCGAGGTGCTGCACGTGCCGTATCGCTATGCCTTCACCTTTACCACGGCGCTGCGCTTTGTGCCGGTGTTTGGTCAGGAGATGAACGCCATCATGGAGGCGCAGACCGCACGCGGCGTCGAGTACGACACCAAGAACCCCATCAAGAAGCTTAAGCTCATGCTGCCACTGTGTGTGCCACTGCTCATCTCGAGCGTGGGCAAGACCGATGCCACAGCCTTGGCGGCAGAACAGCGCGGCTTCTATCTGCGTACGCGCACCAGCTCGTACAAGCGCTACCCCATCAAGGGCCTGGACATCGCCGTGCTCATCGTCAGCATCGCCCTCATCGCCATCGGCTTCCTGTTCTAGTTCACCACCGACAGCAACCGCCCAACGCAAAAGGCCTCGGCTCGCACCAAACGAGCCGGGGCCTTTACTGTTTCACCAGATAAAACCTACCAAAATAAACCTGTCCCTTTTTGGCGGGTCGGAAGCTAGAGGCGGTAGGGAGCGCCGCTACGGATGATGGATTCACGCACCAGGACGTCCATGGCGTCGAGGGTGATCTCGGGCATCTCTCGGTACTTCTGCAGCACCGATAGCTCGGTGCAGGCCAGAATGACGCGGTCGCAGCCGCTACGGGCGAACTCCCACATCACGCGGTCGAACTTATCCATATCGGGCTCACGTCCGGCCTTCACATCATCGTAGATAAGCGACATCACATCGTTCTGACGTTTCTCGCTGGGATAGACGACCTCAACACCCGCAGCCTTACATTCGCGGCCGTAGACGCCCGCGCCCACGGTGCCATCGGTGCCCATGATGCCGATCTTGCGCACCGGCTCGGCCGGCATACTCAGGTTGGGGTCGAACTCGCACTCCCCCATCACCGCGCCGGCCAGAGCATAGCGCACCGACTCACGCGGCATGTGGATAATCGGCACCTTCGTAAACGACTGGATCTGGTCATAGAAGTAGTGTGACGTGTTGCAGGGAATGGCAATGTGTGCACAGCCCAGCGACTCGAGTGCCTGGGCGCACTCTTTCATGGTCGCCAGCAGTTTGGCATGCTCGCCGGTCTTAATGGCCAGCGTGCGGTCGGGCATGGTCGACTTGGAGAGTACCACCATGTCGATATGTTCCTGATCGCAGGCAGCAGCCGTATGACGCACCACCTGGTCGTAGTAATACGACGTGGCCTCGGCGCCCATGCCGCCGATAACTCCCAGCTTTTCCATCGCCGCCTCCTTGGTGACGCTTGCGCAATTGCGCGTATCATACCCGCGCCCGCCCGATGCAAACCGGACGGGCGCCGCGCTCATCTACTTGTAATACGTCTTGAACAGCTTAAAGTGGCGCAGCTTGGTGTGCCACATGCGCAGCCAGCGGTTAAAGACAAAGTCGCCCTTCATAAACGAAGGGTCGGCGCCCTTGCCTTCCTTGTCCAGGCGATGCACCTTAGCGCGCAGCTCGGGATCCTTGACGTACTTGTCGACGACGCCCATGGGGACGACCATCCACAGGGCCTCGTCCTGAGCCGTCACAAACTCCGGCTCAAACGGACGGTTGAACACATACTCGTCCACCACATACTTGGCAACGTTAAAGCCGCTGTTGGTAACGTAGTAGTTGCTGCGGCCCTGGCGCGTGTTGAAATCGAAGAACTTAAACGAGCCGTCGCGCTCGTCGTACTTTACGTCAAAGTTGGAATAGCCCACAAAGTGAAGGTCCTCGAGCAACTTGCGCACGCCGCCCATGAGCTCGTCGTTGGGCTCGGTAATGATACAGGCATGGTTGCCGACACCGTGGGGCTGATGCTCCTCGAGCAGCACATGGCCCAGGCACATCATGCGGACCTTACCGTTGCGGTCGGAATAGCTGGTGAGCACGCGCATGTACTCGTCGTTGCCGGGCACGCGATCCTGCAAGATCAGGTCGTCGGTGTAGCCGCTGGCATACGAATCGCGAATGACCTGTTCCAGCTCGGCGCGGTCGGCAATCTCATAGGCCTTCTTCTGGCCCTCGAACTCATGCTGCCACCACATGATGCCATCAGAAGGCTTCAGAATCATCGGGTAGGGAAAATCGATCTGGTCGAGCACTTCGGCAGGTGCCTCACCCTGGGCATTGAGCATCGCCTTGGTAAAGGTAAACGTGTGCGGATAGGGCACGCCATGCTTCTCGCACAGCTCGTAGAAGATCTCCTTCTTCTGGCACTGCTCGAGCATGCTGTAGGGCGCGTAGGGAGCGACGATGTTATCCGCCAGCTCATGGGCATCCTTGGCCTGAGCCACGAGGGCAACATAGTTATCGCCACAGCCCACAAGGACAATCGTCTTATCGGCATGCGCTTGGGCAATGCCGTTGACGGTTTTGAGCATCACGGGCATGGTGTCGATATCCACGTTGGGCGTGTAGTCGATAATCTGGCTGCGGTACGCGGGACCCGTCTGATACTTGCCAAAGACCAGACTCTTGACCTGGTACTCCTCGTAGAAGGCACGCGCCACCGAATAGGCGTTGATGTCGCCACCGAGCAGCACGGGAATGAACTCGCGCTCTGTAAATTGCAATGCCATGGAAACTTCCTATCATGAACTGCCCACACAATGGGCGGTCTTTGCGCAACTGAATTATTCTAGCGTGCCAAGCCGCCGGCGCCCAAAGCTCCACCGTATCTATGGCAATCGACGTAATCGTCCAGCACGAAGGCCAGCACGAAGACGGCGCTCACCGTTGTATGACAATGGGCAATGAACCTACCATTGTTGTAGGATTCAGTGTATTGACATCCTCGAGCGAAAGGCGCGCACGTGCCCCAAGACCATCCGACCGATAATCCCATCCTCAATGCCGCGAGGCGCGAGCTGGCGAAACGTGCGAAAGCGACCGCTCCCCTGTGCACGGCAAACGACGCCTACAACGGACCCGCCCACATCGTCTCGATCAACACGTCGGTACACAAGGGCACTCGCAAGTCGCCCGTCGCCGATGGACGCGACACCGTTATAGAGCAATTTGGCCTCGCCACCGATGCGCACGCCGGACATTGGCACCGTCAGGTTTCCTTTTTAGCCGCGGAGTCCATCCAGACGGCGCAGGCACGCGGGCTCGACGTACACGAGGGTGACTTTGGGGAGAACTTCACAACCCGGGGCATCAACCTGCTCTCGCTCCCTTTGGGCACACAGCTCAAGCTTGGAAGCGACGTGCTCGTCGAAATCAGCCAAATCGGCAAGGTCTGCCACACCCGTTGCGCCATCTACTATCTCGCCGGCGACTGCATCTTTCCCCACGAGGGCGTTTTCGGCGTGGTACTAAAGGGCGGAGAGGTCAACGCCGGTGACGAAATCCAGGTAGTCAAGCTCGGCGACGGCACCTGTTCGTTCACCCCCGCCGAGGCCCTCGAAGAGATTGAGCAGACTCGCCAGAAGGGCACGCTGTAGTTATAAAACCCCACGTTGAGATGGCTTTTACAGCCCAAAACTCCTCTCAAACAGAGCTCTGTAACGTTAAAGTTGAACTCTATGGTTTCTCAACAATTCATCATAACTGCAGGTCAAAGCCAAAGCCTCAAGTTCAACTTGACCCTTTGGAACCTTTAAGGTTCAAGTTGAGGTCGAAAGCAGTAGTAGAATACCGTTCGAACCATAACCTACGATTGATTGCAGAGGGACTGGATGCAGCATTCGAATCATCGCACCGCAGCGTTCATTGCGTCGAAGCCGGCTCGTATCATCACGAGCGCCGTGCTCGCCGTTGCGCTGACGGCCACGCCGATGCTCTCCCCCGTTGCGGCGTATGCCGCCTCGCAGGCAACGCAGGACCAGCTTTCCGCAGCCCAGCAGAAGATCGAAGCCGCCACGAGCGCCTACAACGACGCCCGCACCAAACTCGATGACCTGCAAAAGCAGATTGACTCCAATGAGGCAAGCATCGAGGAAATCGAGGCCAAGCTTCCCGAGCAGCAGGCCAAGGCAAGCTCCGCCATGCGCGATCTGTACAAGTATCAGAAGGGCACCAATCCCATCGTGAGCTTCCTGGTCAACGCACAGAGCCTGGGTGAGTTCATCACGACCTGCAAATACACCAACCAGATCACGAGCTCGAGCGTCGACGAGATCGAACAGCTCAATAACATGCAAACCGAACTCGAGCAGAACAAGGCTGAGCTCCAGCAGGCCAAGTCTCAGCTTGAGGCAGAGCAGAAAAACGCCGAGGATGCGCTGGCACAGGCCCAGCAGCTCCGCAGCGAGGCACAGGCAAAAGCCGAGCAGGAAAATGCCGCCGAGCTTGCCAAGCTTGAGGCCGATAAGGCCGCTGCCGCCGAGAAGCTCTCGGGCGAGGGCGTAAGCGGCAGCAATTCCAGCAGCCAGGCCACCAACACCAACACCACCATCGACACCACGGTGAACAGCTCCAATACTGGTAGCTCCGATTACGATTCGTTCATTAATGAGTGGACAGGCCGCATCGACAATTATCTCGCCGGCTCCCCCATGGCAGGCCAGGGCTATAACTTTGCCGTCGCCGCTTGGAATACCGGTGTCGACCCCCGTTGGTCCCCCGCCATCGCCTGCATCGAGAGCACCAAGGGTGCTTATTGCGCCAATTCTTACAACGCCTGGGGCTGGAGTGCACGTGGCGGCGGTTGGCGCAGCTTTGGCAGCTGGAGCGAGGGCATCTCCGCTCACGTTGCCTATCTGGGCGCCAACTACGGCTCCACCCTTACCCCGGCAGCGGCCAAAAAGTACTGCCCGCCCACGTGGCAGGACTGGTACAACAAAGTCGCCGCTCAGATGAACCGCATCTAAGTGCAACTGCAAAGGGCCCCAATGGGGTCCTTTTCTTTTAGGTAGCGGAGGTATCGACGACGCCGGTCGCATTGGCAACCGCGACTATGACAATCATGCATAGGAGCAGCACACCCAATGCCTTGAGCCAGAGTTTCGCGAGTTTCTTGCCGCGATAGCTGTCGAGCAGTGCGAATCGCCGACGAAGACGGCGCTTATCGAGCAGTGCGAAATGCATAAGCACCATAAGGCCATCGACAAAGAAAAAATACTCGATTATGAGAAGCCACGTCGGGTAGCTTTGGTTTGCTCCGGTGGGGTGAAAGACGGCAAAGTGACTTCCGGCAAAGAACACAAGCAGCGAGAAGCAGACGAGCGTATTCCAAATGCGGCCCAGAGACTCCGGAACGCGAGAGAGCAGGCCGCATGCAGCGGAGGCGGCAGGGCCAGGAGGCCCTGCGGGGTTCTGGAGCCCTTGGGGCGTCAACACCGTCTCCGAGGCCGGAGTTCGGACAGGCGGCGCAGGAGGCCGCACGGGGCGACTCAGATCGTATGCCGCGCGCGTCGCCCGTCCCAACGCTTCCGCACTCGCAAAACGCTTGGCCGGGTCGAGCGCCATCGACATGCAGACGGCATCGGCAAGTGGAGTGGGAATGCCGCGCGCCTCGCATTGCTCGCGCATGTCGAGCCCTGGCTTAGGGTCGACTCCCGTCAAGCAGAAGAACAACAGGGCGCCAAGTGCGTAGACGTCGCTTCGCACGCTCGTCTGCCCAAACCCATACTGCTCGGGCGGCGCATAGGGTCGCGTGCCAAACTTGACGGTGTCGGCATCGGCGCCATCGTGCCATACGCGCGCGATCCCCAGGTCGATAATCACCAGCGATGAAAACGTCAGGCCGTCATCAGGCGTATAGTTGGCACCTGTCACGATGATATTCGACGGCTTGAGGTCACGATGGATCACCGGCGCCGACGTCTCCCCCGCCATTGCAAAACCGGCATGGAGCTCGCCCACGGCATCGCATAGGGCAGGATACAATTCACGCGCATAATCGGGGGTGGCTCCCAGACGGTCCACCAGCGCCCCGAGCGTCTCCCCTTCGATGTATTCCATAACCACGTTGAGCTCGTCGCCCACACGACGACAATCGACGATTCTGGGCAGGTGCTCAAAACGCCTGCCTGCCCGCTGAACGGCAAACAGACGCTCGTATGCCCCGCCGATTTGAGCCGAAGCATCGATGCGTTTACGGACAAAGGGGCCGAGCGAGCCACCGCCGGTTCCTTCAAAGTACACGAGCTCGGTTGTTTCAACGGTCGAGCGCTTAAGTACACGCTCCACGCGATAGCTGTCGTCGCAATCGAGCGACGCCAGGTGCTCGGCAAGCGCTGCGGTCAGCTCGTCATCGGAATATGTTGGGGTCTGAGTATCCATAGCCTCCATCATAGCGCAGGGCGCAGACACCCCATGGCATCCGCGCCCCGTTCGTTTGCATCGTTGTTCGGCAGCTCCGCCGGCTCAGATATCAGCCGCTAACTCACCGTCTCCTCGCCAAAGCGATACAGCTCCTCGTTGACCTTTTGGAGGCTGCACCCGCGATCGATGCAAAAGATGATAATCGCATCGCGGCGGTCCTTGCAGTTAAGGACGCTTACCCCGGCAGCCGTCAGCGCACGGTTAGTCTCTTTGAGCGTCAGCGCCATCGCAAAGGCAATCTGCAGCACCTTATTGCGGCTCGGATGCCGCGCACCGGTAAAAATCTGATAGCCAAAGGTCTCATTGAGATCGGCCATACGAACCACGCGCGAGCGCTCCAAGCCCTTTTCCTGCAGTAGCTGCTTCAGGTAGTTCGAAAGCGACGGGGCGGCAAAGTCGTGTTCTTTGATATAGCCATCGATGTTTGGCGCGTCGAGAAGCTCATTGAGTAACTCGTCAGTCAGCTTTTTATCGGGCATACGACTTCACCTCCCCCAGTGCATACAACATGCTAGAAACCGCTTACGTCCGAACGCTCCCAACTGGCGACCTGATCGGGAGACACCGTGCCCAGCGCCTCGAACTTCCAGGAGCCGCCCGCCTTCAGATGATTGGTGTTTGCAAGAGCCGTTCCAACCTGGTTGCCATCAGCATCATACAGAACATACTCAATCTGAATGTAGCTCTTTTCCTTGTCCGTGTTATTGGTCAGCGTCCCCGTGATCTTATAGGCAAACTGATTGGAAGTGTCTTCAGCCTCGTCAGCAATGGTATACGGTTCTTGCGGTTCTTTTTGCTCCTCAGCCTGCTGTGTCGTCCCGGCAGGTTTTGCCGAATCGCTCGCAGGCGAATCGGTTGAGTTGCCGCCCATAGAGCCCACGGCACCGACAATAACCAGCACCACGATGACGCCTAGGACAATCTTACCGATCGGCTTCTTTCCCTCTTTTGCCATTATTCATCCTTCCTACGATCCGGCTACCGTGCCGGCACACAGCACATCGTAGGAAGGATTAAACTTGAATTCACTAGCTGAGAGCTAAGGTTGCGGTAAACGGCCAATGCAGTTATCCAAACGCCGAGCAAACGCACTTTGCGCGACCGTCTGCCGGCAGCGCATCAACCCACCGTGACGGATTCCCCGGTAAAGGCACTGACCATCAACAGGACAAAGAACACCAGGTAGCTGACACTCAGCGGGTACGCAATGACCAGGAATACAACCCAGCCGACATTGGTTTTACCGCCGGCACGGCGTCGCTCGCGATTGCGGCAGAGCCAAATCGTCACGCCGATGGCAGTGATAAACAGTACAAGTGCCGCCGCAGCCAGCCCAGCAAGCGCAAACATCACGCCAATGCTCACAGCAATAACCGGAAGCAACAACAAGCCGCATCCACACCCACCGGGACTATAAACGGCAGACTGTCGGCGTCGCCTCATCGCCGCGCCACCCCCATCATCTTTGAGCACTACAGTGCGATAGCCTGCTGAACAGGAACGATCTTGTCGAGTTCCGGTTCGATCCGCCTTTTCTCGGCCTCAAGGTCAAACGCCACCTGAGCGCGCAGCCAATAACCATCCGTCAGGCCAAAATAACGGCAAAGACGGAGGTCGGTGTCGGCCGTCACGCGACGTTTTCCCAAGACAATCTGCCCGATACGCTGAGCCGGAATCCCAGTCTCTTTCGCAAGGCGATATTGAGAAATGCCCATGGGAACAAGAAACTCCTCTTTGAGAAGCTCACCAGGAGTCACCGGCGACAGCAAATCGGCCGAAGTCTCATCACTTGTGATAATCGACGATTTCGACATTCCAAGCCATCTCCTGTCTCCACTCAAAACAGACCCGATAGCGCTCGTTAACACGGATGCTATATTGACCGGCACGATCGCCCTTCAAAGCTTCCAGGCGGTTGCCCGGTGGAACGCGAAGATCATCAAGCGAAGCACAAACCTGCAGTTGGCGAATCTTCCTCAACGCAACACACTCAAAGGGCACGAACCTCCTGACCCGCACACCCATGGCAAAGCGTTCGGTATCCTCATCTTTATACGATGCAATCATAGTATCGCCTTACGTTAGTAACGTCAAACGTTTCTATAGACTTACATCTCTATTATATCGTACGTTTGTTCGTGTTTTCTAGAACAAATAGTCCTTCACGCCTTAGTCAAGCGAAAGTAATCGTTTGTAGACATCGAGGCCTTTGAGTAGGATTTCCTCGTCGAAGAGCATGCTATCGGTATGCAGAGCGCTTGTTGCATAGGCGGGGCAGCCATCCGAATCACTCGGGTTGTCTTGGTCCTCTGGCACGCCCGTGCCTAGCAAGAAGAACACGCCCGGCAGATGGCGCTGATAGAACGCGAAATCCTCGGCGATTAGCAGCGGCTCGTCCACGAGCTGCAATTCGGGCAGAGCGGGCGCGATTCGGGCAAACAACTCAGGATCGTTATCGACCGGTGGATAGCCCTCGGCAAAGTCGAGATCATACGTGCAGCCCGTTGCGGCACAGGCATCGTCCAGCACGCGGCGCACGCCTTCGCGCGCCCGGTCGAACATGTCGTCCGTAAACACACGCAGGCTTCCGGCCACATGGGCCTCCCCCGCCACCGCGTTGCAAACGGTGCCAGCCTGCAGCAGGCCAAACTTGCCGATACAGGGTTCGTCGGTGCCCAGCTCGTCCATCAGTTCGCGCTCGGCAACCAAGAACTTGGCAGCCGCCAGCGCCGCATCGTGCGATTCCTCGACCGGAACGCCATAGGTCTTAGCGATATGGATGCTCGTCCCGTGAATATGAATGTGTGTCTCACTCGAGCGCGCCAGCAGCGGGCCGGAACAGCTCGCCAATGTGTTCGCAGTCAGATCGGGCCACACGTGAAAGCCAAAAATGCGGTCGACCCCGTAGCGCTCGAACACACCGCTCTCGCAAACTGTCTTGGCGCCACCAGTCGTCTCCTCGGCAGGCTGGAACACAAAGAGCACGTTGCGCTTGATGGCACCTGGCTGCTCACGAATCGTGCGATCGACAAAGGTTGCCGCCGCAAGGGCCATGGCCATGTGTCCATCGTGTCCGCAAGCGTGCATCTTTCCGGGATGCTTCGAGGAAAAGGCCGCACCCGTCGCCTCCGCGATGGGCAGTGCGTCCATATCGGCGCGAATCGCCGTGGCATGCGCGGCGCCCGTGCCAGCGTCGAAGAAAGCACAAACACAGCTGGGGCAGGGATGGGTCACTTCACAGGCAAGCGAAGCGAGCACGCCCTCGATATAGGCTATGGTTTGAGGAAGATCGAAATCGAGCTCCGGAATGCGATGCAGGTCGCGACGATAGCGACGAAGTTCTTGGAGCTCGGTCATAAAGGATCCTTTCATGGGGCATATCCATTCACACAATATTGTGATACAGGATTGTGGCACACATGTTTCCAGCATATTGCTGCATTTTTTAAACGTTATATACGAATACTCTTGTTTGGTAAAGTGCAACGTGGTAGGGTCTTTACCACTTGATAGAGGCGCGGGCACGAAGAGCCGCGGGCGAGCCGGCAGGCTTTGACCCCGCGGGGAGGCGAAACCCGCCGAACTGGGCTTTTCGGGCACGAACAACCTGGTGGGCCTGCGGGAAATACCCACAGGACTGTCTGCAGCAATGCGGGAGCGCTATCCGGACATTGGGTCCACGCTATGCGGATTCGATGCGCAGATGGCGCCGTCTGGATAGCGAGGTTTACGGGACATGGCATTGACCCCCAACGAGGCATATGCGGCCAAGCAGCCGTTTGTGGACAAGGAGACACTCGAGCATATCGTCGAGCAGTTCCCCACGCCGTTTCATCTATACGACGAGGCGGGCATCCGCCGCAACATGCAAGAAGTACGCGACGCCTTTGCATGGAACCCGGGCTTTAAGGAATACTTTGCCGTCAAGGCCAACCCCAACCCGGCGCTCATCTCCATTCTCAACGAATACGGCTGCGGCTGCGATTGCTCGAGCTATACCGAGCTTATGATCGCCCGCTCACTGGGTATCACGGGACACGACATCATGTTCTCGTCCAACGACACGCCGGCTGCCGACTTTGAGCTCGCCGACAAGCTGGGTGCCATCGTCAACTTTGACGACATCAGCCACATCGAGTTCTTTGAGTGCGTTGCGGGGCCCATCCCCAAGACGGTCAGCTGCCGCTTTAATCCAGGCGGTCTGTTCCAGCTCTCCAACGGCATCATGGACAACCCGGGCGACTCCAAATATGGCATGACCACCGAGCAGCTCTTTGAGGCCTTCCGCATGCTCAAGGCCAAGGGCGCCGAGAATTTTGGCATCCATGCCTTCCTTGCCAGTAACACCGTCACTAACGACTACTATCCCAAGCTCGCACGCATCCTCTTTAAAC
Organism: uncultured Collinsella sp.; assembly: GCA_900541665.1. Taxonomy (GTDB): domain Bacteria; phylum Actinomycetota; class Coriobacteriia; order Coriobacteriales; family Coriobacteriaceae; genus Collinsella. Next base: position 3,258 of record UQKV01000025.1, on the reverse strand, counting down.
TTGCCGTGCGCCTGGAGCGCGAGACCGGCGCACATGTCGCCTTTATCAATCTGTCCGGCGGTGTGGGTATCCCCTACCTGCCCGAGCAGCAGGCTAACGACATTCACGCCATCGGTGAGGGCGTACACGCAGCCTACGACGAGATTCTGGTCCCCGCCGGCATGGGCGATGTGGCGATCTGCACCGAGATGGGTCGCTTTATGATGGGCCCCTACGGATGCCTGGTCACCAAGGCCATCCACGAGAAGCAGATCTACAAGGACTATATCGGCGTGGACGCCAGTGCCGTCGATCTGATTCGTCCTGCCATGTATGGCGCTTACCACCACATTACGGTGATGGGCCAGCCGGGTGGCGACGACAAGACCACAGCGCCCGTCACTGACACCTACGACATCACGGGCAATCTGTGCGAGAACAACGACAAGTTCGCCATCGATCGCGAGCTGCCGCATATCGACATGGGCGACCTGCTTGTGATCCACGATACCGGCGCGCATGGCTACTCCATGGGCTACAACTACAATGGACGCCTGCGCTCCGCCGAGGTCCTGTTGCGCCCCGATGGCTCGGCCGACCTCATCCGCCGCGCCGAGCGCCCGGGCGATTACTTTGCCACGCTCGACGTGCTGCCGAGCGGCCGAGAGCTGCTGGCCAAGTCGCGCGCCGAAAGTGCCCGCCGTCGCGCCCAAGACGAGCGCCTGACAGTCGCCGCCCAATGGAACAAACGCATCCAGATCGCGGACGCGAAGGAGAAGAACATGGACATCCGCAATCTCGAGGGCTCAATCGTCGCCCTCGTCACGCCGTTTAAAAAGGATGGCAGTGTCGACTTTGACGCACTCGAGCGCCTTATCGATTTCCACCTGCAAAACGGCACCGACGCCATCCTCACCCTGGGCACCACCGGCGAGAGCGCCACGATGACCGACGACGAGGACAACTCCGTCGTCGCCGCCGTGGTCAAGCATGTTGCAGGACGCGTCCCCGTCATTGCCGGCTCGGGCTCCAACTCCACGCAGACCATGCTCACCAAGTCGCTTACTTACCAGGGCTTGGGAGCCGACGGCCTGCTGCTCATTACCCCCTACTACAACAAGTCCAACGAAGAGGGTATCTATCAGCACTTTAAGACCGTCGCCGATGCCGTGAACATCCCCTGCATCCTGTACAACATCCCCGGCCGCTGCGGCTGCGGTATCAGCGAGCGCAACGTAGAGCGCCTGGCCGCGCACCCCAACATCATGGGTATTAAGGAGGCCTCGGGCAACGTCGCCTACGCGGCCAAGATCGCCCACCTGCTGTCAGACGACTTCCGCATGTACTCGGGCGAGGACGCGCTTACCGTGCCGCTCATGAGCCTGGGCGCCTCGGGCACCATCAGCGTGTGGGCAGACGTGCAGCCGCAGCTCGTGCATGACATGTGCCGCGCCTATTTGGACGGTGACGTGGCGCGTGCCCGCGATATCCAAATTGCCGGCCAGCCGCTCATCAATGCCCTCTTTAGTGAGGTCAACCCCATCCCCGTCAAAGAGGCGCTCGCCCAGATGGGTATGATCGAGGCAAACTACCGCATGCCGCTGTGCCCCATGGCAGACGACACGCGCTCTGCACTTACCGATGCTCTGAAGGGGGCTGGTCTGCTTGATTAAGACCGTCATTATGGGAACGGGCCGCATGGGCTCGCTCATCCGCACCACCGCCGAGGGCGTTGTCGACGCCGCCGGTCAACCCGTTTTTGATATCGTAGCCCAGATTGGCTTCGATTTGAGCGAGCTCGAGAACGCACCGGCCGCCGATGTGATTATCGACTTCTCGAACGTCGTGACCTTCGATGCCGTCGTCGCCTATGTCGAGCGCACGGGCGCCGCGTTGGTCTCGGGCACCACGGGCTATACGCCCGAGCAGATGGACCGCCTGCGCGAGCTGGGTCAGAACGCCCGCGTCATGCACTCGGGCAACTACTCCATCGGCATCGCCGCCCTGCGTCATCTGGTGGCTCAGGCCACACACGAGCTGCCCGGCTTTGACTGCGAGATCGTCGAGACGCACCACAACCAAAAGGTCGACGCCCCCAGCGGCACCGCCAAGCTGCTGCTCGACGCCGTAGTCGAGGCCGAGCCCGAGGCAGGCTACCACCCCGTCTACGGACGCGAGGGCATGTGCGGAGCGCGCGACCCCAAGGAGATCGGCATGCACTCGCTGCGCGGCGGCACCGTAGCTGGCGTACACGAGGTGGGTTTCTTTGGCCAGGACGAGGAAGTCACGCTCACCCACCGCGCCACGAGCCGTCAGATCTTTGTCAACGGCGCCCTGGCAGCCGCGCAGAAGCTCGTCACCCGCGAACCCGGCTTCTACACGTTCGACCAGGTCATGTTCGCCTAACTAGCTATCAACCGTACCTACTCAAAGGAGAGACAGCAAATGAGCAATGCAGCCGAGATGGATGCACAGGAGATTATCAACTACATCGCTACCGCGCCCAAAAAGACGCCCGTCAAGCTGTACGTGCGCGAGAAGCCGGGCATGAAGGTCCAGTGGGGCAATGCGCACGTCTACGGCGGACGTCGTGGCAAGACCGTCTTTGGTGACTGGGATGAGCTTAAGGCCATCCTCGATGCCAATGCCGATTCCATCGATTACTACGACGTTGAAAACGATTGCCGCAACTCCGCCGTGCCCATGCTCGACCTTAAGGGCATCAACGCCCGCATCGAGCCGGGCGCGATCATCCGCGACCGCGTCGAGATCGGCGACCGTGCCGTCATCATGATGGGCGCCATCATCAACATCGGCTCCGTTATCGGCGAGGGTTCCATGATCGATATGGGCGCCGTGCTGGGCGGTCGCGCCACCGTGGGCAAGAACTGCCACATCGGCGCCGGCACCGTGCTGGCAGGCGTTGTGGAGCCCGCCAGCGCCACGCCCGTCATCATCGAGGACGATGTCATGATCGGCGCAAACGCCGTGGTCCTGGAAGGCGTGCGCGTGGGCAAGGGCGCTGTCGTTGCCGCCGGCGCCGTGTGCGTCGAGGACGTCCCCGCCGGCGCCGTCGTGGCCGGTGTCCCCGCCCGCGTCATCAAGATGCGCGACGAGAAGACCGACAGCAAGACCGGCCTCGAGGAAGGTCTGCGCCAGCTGTAGAAGTTACGCGGTTTTACCAAACCGCATAACGGCTCGACGCTGCAAACGCCCCTAAGCGACAATCTGACGTTCAATCGTCGGTCGCGTACCGAAGTACGCTTCCCTCCTCTTTCA
>UQKV01000024.1 GCA_900541665.1 uncultured Collinsella sp. | reverse complement strand
TGATCTGGGTAAAGGCGTTTTTGATGGCCTCGGGCGTGCGCGTGTAGCCAATCATGAGGAACGAGCACACGGTGGTGATTTCCCAGCCACAGAACAGCCACTCAAGGTTGTCGCTTGTCACGATGACGAACATGGCCGAGAGGAACAGGAACATAAGCGCCAGGAACTGCGGGCGTCGGTCGGGCGCGGTCTGCCCGCGCAGCGCGGCCTCGTGCTCATCGTGCGCTTGGAAGTCCTTCATGTAGCCCAAGGCATACACGCAGATTAGGCTGCCGACGATGCCGACGGCAAGCACCATGATCACGCTCATGTAGTCTAGGTAGAGCGGCGTTGCGGTGACGGCTTCGGCCGAGGGCAGCGTCATGGCTGCAAAGACGAGCGAGCCCACCAGCTGGACTATGCCGAGCACCGTGGTGAGCGCGTTCCTATATTTGTACGCGTTGTACAGGATGACGGCGCACAGGATGGCATCGATGGCGGAGCTGATGATCGAGAGCACATGCGAGGTGCCGGGGGCAACCTCAAAACTCTGCGGACCCGTGCCAAAAAACATGACGGCGACTACAACTGTCACCGCCATAATAATGCCGGAGCCAATGAGCCCCACCGCATCGCGGGCGCGGTCACCGCGCGCGAGCAGCATGCCCAGCGCCGGTACCAGCGGAAACAGGGTAAGGAAATACAGTAGCGTCATACCATCACTCCCCCATGCAAAAACGCTGCAATTGTTTAACGTTATAGCTCAATTACGGGGTTGCGGTGGCAGGTTTTCGGTCAACTGGGGAGTTTTAGGCGTACGGGGTAAGGGCACGCCTGCTTTGGAGCAGAGGCGCGGCAAGAAAAATGCACCCCTGTGGGCGCACCATCCCGTTCGCTATTCCGCCTTTTTAACGCGCGGCTTATCAACCAGCGCGGACTCACCGCTCTCGCGATACTGGCGGCACCAAGCCTTGACCGAAGACTCGCTGGGAATCTTGTGCTTGATCATGGCCTCGCGAACCGTCAAGCCGTTTTCCAGACGGTCCTTAACCACAGCGAGCTTTACGTCGTACGAATAGGTGTGATGATGCGAACCGGCATTGAGAACGGCGTCGGCACCGCCCACGGCATACGCGCGGGCCCACTGACGAGCCGTGGCCTGGGGAATGCCAAGCTCCGCGGCGAGGGCGCGATGACCGACCCCCTCTTGGAGGATCTCGACGGCGCGCTGTCTAACCTCGGGCGCATGCGTGCGAGTCCTTGTTGCTTCCGACATACCTGCCACTTCTTAGCCTTAACCGTTAATCTGCTTTCTTACGTGCAAGTTAGATAGTAGCATTTTACTGTTTGCTCAAAGCAGTTAATTAAAGTAGACGCGGCGTTATCTGGGCATTTGGCACCAAATTACGACATTTCTTTATCGATTATTTACGCTGGTAGCTGACTCGCAGCTAATCGTCATTCGCTTGTCAACAAAATTGGCATCTCTTTATGTCCTTTGGTATAGAGGATATAGTTATTAACCCCTCCCCCAATAATTTTGAGTGATCTGCAAGACAGTAGACGTCCTCACTCCTCATGATTACCGCGCATTGCCATCCACCGGAGCAAAACAAAAAGGGCGGGACCTGCTGCGCTTGCAGGCCCCGCACCGGTTGACACCCGACGGGACACAGCCGGGCGAGACGGATCCGTGCTACCGCCCCGCCTGGCCGCGATGTTCAACTACAGCTCGTTGGCCGCGTGATACGCCGTGCGAATGGCGCTCGCAATGTCGGCGGTGCGCTCGCCCGAGCAGTCGCCCACGCAGGTCACGGGCACCGTCACGCCATCCAGGTCAAACGCGTTGGCCTTGGAGCCCACGGCCATCACCACGTAATCGCAGGCGATCTTCACCGGCTCCTCGGCGCCGTCCTCGGTGGTGCGAACAGCCTCCACGCCCTCGTCGGTAATGGCGGTCAGGCGGGTCTTCACGTGCTGCTCCACGTTGTGCTCGGCAAAGTCGCTCATGATCAGCGGCAGAATGGTCTCGGACTCGCCCGCGGCAATCTTGTCGAGCATCTCGACAATCGCCACCTCGCAGCCGTGCTGCAGCAGATACTCGGCAGTCTCGGTGCCCACCAGGCCACCGCCAATGACGGCGACGCGGCCGCCGAGCTCCACCTTGCCGGCCAGCACGTCCCAGCTCGAGACGACCTTGTCCGAATCGGCACCCGGAACGGGGATGACCACGTCGTGCGCGCCCACGGCCACAATCGCGGCGTCGGCGGCGTTGAGGTCCGCGGGGCTAGCGGCATGGTTGAGCTCAACCTTCACGCCCAGGCCGGGCAGAATCTTCTCGTAGTACTCGACCGAGCGCATGATCTCATCCTTACGCGGAGGCGCGGCCGCCAGCACAATCTGGCCGCCCAAGTGGTCGCTCGCCTCGTAGACGGTCACATCGTAGCCACGCTTGGCCGCCACGCGTGCGGCCTCCAGGCCGGCGATGCCGCCGCCCACCACGGCGACCTTCTTGTCGCCCTCGCCCGGCTTGATGGCGATGGTCGCCTCGTCGCCGTTCTCGGCATTGAGCACGCACGAGATGTACTTGCGGTTTTGAATCGCGTCGACGCAGCCCTTGTTGCAGTTGAGGCACTCGCGGATGGGCTCGCCCGTGGCGGCCTTCAGCGCAATGTCTGGGTCGCACATGAGCGAGCGGCCATAGGCGATGATGTCGGCCGAACCGTCTTCCAGAATCTTCTCGCCGGCCTCGACCGAAACCACGCGGCCGACGGTTGCCACCGGCACGGAGACCAGGGCCTTGACGCGCTCGGCCACCGGCAGCGTCCAGTTGTAGGGCATGGCGCCCATGGGCGGAATGGTGTCGCCCATGTTGCCGGTGTGGTTGGCCTGTGCGACCTGGATCATGTCGATGCCCGCGCCCTCGAGCAGCTTGGCAAACTCGCAGGCCTCGTCGGGCAGCAAGCCGCCCTTGCCGCGCGGCGTGCCGTCGGGGTTCTCCATGATCACGGGGAGCTTGTACTCCACCATCAGCTGCGGCGCGGCTTCCTTAATGGCGGCGACGACCTCGAGCGCATAGCGAACGCGGTTCTCGAACGAGCCACCGTACTCGTCGGTGCGCTGGTTGAGGATGGCCGAGCACAGCGAACCCACCAGACGATCGCCGTGGACCTCGATGGCGTCGATGCCGGCCTGCTGCGCACGGGCGGCCGAGGCAGCGATGGCCTCCTTGATCTGGGTGAGTTGCTCTACGCTCGCCTCGTTCACAAAGTGCTGCATGTCGTGATGCAGCTTGGCGTAGGCCTGGTTGCGGATCTCGTTGGACTCGGCCATCTTGGCGGCAAAGGTCTCCTCGTCGCCGGCGGCCTTGGCCTCCTGCGCGGCCTTGGCGGCGGCCATGGAACCCATGACCATGCGGCCGACACCGGGCACGTCGTACTCGGGGTGGAACAGCTGCAGCGCGACCCTGGCGCCGTGCTTGTGGACGGCGTCGGCCAGCGCCTTAAACGTGGGAATCTGAGCGTCGGTCGCCAGCTTGGGCGTGGGGCTCGCGGTCATGACGGGAGCGACGTCGCCGATGACGATGTAGCTCACGCCGCCACGGGCCAGGCGCTCGTAAAAAGCCAGGCTGCGCTCGCCGATGGAACCGTCACGCTCCTCGTAGCCGGTGGTCAGCGGCGGAAACATAATACGGTTTTTGAGCTCAAGGGGGCCAACCGTAATGGGCTGGAGCAGCTTGGATGCAGGTGCGGTCATGGACATTCCTCTCTTGTAGGCGCGGCGGCGATGATGCCGCGTAGTTGTCTAGAGGATATGGCATGGGAATACAACAGCGCAACGGAAATCGGCGGACAGCAGGTAGCGGCAGGTGGATGGGGCAGGGCGGCCCGCCGGTTTGTCTCAATCTGTAACAGTTACGCGGCAAAACTGGGTCTTACTGTTACAGATCGAGACAAACCAAACCCGCCTGCTAGAAAATCTCAATCTATAACAACAACTCGGCAAAATCCGTCCCTCGTGTTACAGATTTAGACAAACACGACCCAACCCACCGGTATATCTCGATCTGTAACACCTAGCCGCCCAAATCGGGTCTAGATGTTACAGATCGAGATTTTGTTTGAGAGGCCGAGAATTGGACCGAAAACACGGTCCCGAAATAACAAAAAAGCTCGCCGGCTAGGCCGACGAGCTGCAAGTTCTTGGTCGCGGGGGCAGGATTTGAACCTACGACCTCCGGGTTATGAGCCCGGCGAGCTACCAGACTGCTCCACCCCGCAATGTCTGGGCGCCTCATGTGCGCAAGAAAGAATATTACGCGGGAGTTCGGTAAACGGCAAGGAAAATCTCGTAGAGCATAATTCCTTCATATTTAAAACCCCTCAGCCCCTATCACCGTAAACGAATCGCGGCCGAGCGCCGTCGACGGCGCGTATACAATGGTGCGCGTCCTTTTATGCCAACACCGGGAGTAGACATGCTGCTCGCTATCGATATGGGAAACACGCAGACGGCCATGGGCCTGTTTGACGGAGACGAGCTGGTGCAGTCGTGGCGCATGCCCACCGACCGCTCCTATACCGCCGACGAGATCCATGTGCGCCTGATGGGCTTCTTTAAGATGTACGGCCTCTCGCTCGACGCGGTCGACGCGATCGCCTTCGCCGGCGTGGTGCCGCAGCTCTCGCGCGAGTGGCACACTGTGGCCGACCGCATTGCCGCGGACGCCATCGTCATCGGACCGCAGACGGCCGCGGTGACCAAGCTGCGCGCGGCGCGTCCCCAGGCCGTAGGCGCCGATCGCGTCGCTAACGCCGTTGCGGCCGAGACCTTCTACGGCGCGCCGGCAATCGTGGTGGACTTTGGCACCGCGACCAATATCGACGTCATCGATGAGGACGGTTATTACATTGGTGGAGCGATTGCGCCGGGCATCCGCATTTCGATGGACGCGCTCGCCGCCCGAGCCGCCAAGCTCGCCAGCGTTCCGCTCGAGGCGCCCGAGCATGCCATCGGCCGCGATACCGAGGAGTGCATCAAGGTGGGCGCCGTGACGGGCGCCGCCGCCATGGCCGAGGGCCTGGTCGCGCGCATGAAGCGCGAACTAGGGCGCGAGGATGCCACCGTTATCGCCACGGGCGGCCTCGCCAGCATCGTCGCCGATTCGACCGACGCCTTCGACATAGTCGACGGCCAACTCACCATCAAAGGCATCTGCGAAATCTACCGCCGCATGCAGGAGCTAGCGTAGGCTCTGGCGAAGCCGAGACGCTACAGACCGCGAATCCGTACGACCTCGGGCGGAAACTCTTGCTCGCCGGCATCGGTCTTGATGGTCGCACGACCCCAGATGTCCAGGCCCGCAAACACACCGACCGCAAGCGGCAAGCCGTTGGGCGACACCGCCGCAACTTGGCGGCCCAGCAGCGGCACCATGTCGAAGTACTCGCCCAGCACGGGAGCCAGCGGACCGGCAGCGCCCTGCGGCGTGTTGGCAACAACCGCCCAGGTGTCCACACGGGTCAGCACGGCGGCGGCCAACTCCTCGACCAGCGCTTCGTCGGCCGCATCCACACCGAGCTCGCTCAACGCCGAAAGCTCAATATCCACCGTCACGGCACCGAACATGCCCGCGGCACCGGCACCGCCGTTCACGGTAACGCGCGCGAACGACGTCTCAAATGCGGGCGCGCCGCACACAATGTCGCTCGGCCACTGGATACCCACCTTACCGGCAAGGCCCAACCCCGGCGTCGATGCCGTGCCCACGAGCGCGTCCATCATGCCCATCGCGGCCACAAACGGCAGGCCGTGGAAGGCATGCATGTTCACATCGGGGCGCACAACCAGCGAAAACGTCAGCGAAGCATCGCCCGCGCTCCACGCGCACCAGCCCGCGGACACGCCCTCGCGGCCCGCGTCGCGCGCCGCGTCGAGCTCGGTGCCGGCGACAACAGCATTCATCTCGATCATCTACATACGCCCCAATTCGCCCACGATATGGCCCACGCGGTCCTCGGGCTCCTTGACCTCGACACCGTTGTAGCGGAAGAACCGCGCCGGGTCGTGCATCAGGTCCTCGAGCGGCACCAGCACAAAGTCGCGCTCGCCAATGAGAGGATGCGGCAGGCGCAGCTTTTTGCCGCCGTGGGTCTCGCCATCCATCCACAGCAGGTCCAGGTCGATGGTGCGCGGACCGTTGGCCTTGGCCTTTTTGGAGCGGTCGCGCCCCAGCTCGGCCTCGATCTTCATGAGCTCATCGAGCAGCACCAGCGGCGCCAGCTCGGTCTTGATCTCGATGACGGCGTTGGCAAACGCGTCCTGGCGCGTCTCGTAGGCCGGCTCGCTCTCGTAAATCTTGGAGGAATTAGACACGCAGGTGAGTGGAATCTCGGCGATCATCTCGCGTGCGGCGCGGATGTTGTCGCAGCGATGCCCCAGGTTGGAGCCCACGGCCACAAACGCGCGGCGCGGCTGCGGCTTGGCAACCGCCCAGTAGCCGTTCAGGAACTGCGCAAAACCCGCGGCGTCGTGCACGCGCACGATGTTGGCACCGGCCTGGATGGCGCCCAGGCACACGCCAAACGTAGCGGCATCGCGCTCGGCGGCCTCGGTCACGCCCGAGACGGCGCCCACAAAGCGCTTGCGCGACACGGCGCACATGAGCGGATAGCCCAGTGACGCCATCTTGGCAGTCTCGCGCTGGATGACGATGTCTTCGTTAGCCGACTTACCAAAGCCCGGGCCAGGATCGATGCAGATACGGTCGCGCGACACGCCGGCATGGATGAGCGTGCGGGCCTGGTCGGACAGAAAGCCCATGACGCGGCGCATGATGGGCGCCGAATCGGGCAGGGTGAAGCGGCGGAGCTGCGAGGTGGGCACGTAGGCTTCCTCGCGGCGGGCGCTGCGGCGCATCATGGCGGCCAGGCGGTCATTGGACTCCGATGCGGCCTCGGTGGCTGCGGGCGTGGCCTCGGGCGCGGGCGCGACGGTCTCGGCGGCAGTAGCCTGCTCGGCGGCCGGCGTCTCCTGCTCGCTTGAAGGCTCGGACGTGGGCTCCGGTTCGCCAAACGGCAACGAGGGCTGCACCACGCCGCCCGGAAGCTTGGCCTCCGGCTTAGGCTCGCCCAGCAACTTGCCGCGACGGCGGCGAGCCGGCTTCTCGGCCTCACGCGCGGCCTCGGCAGCCGCCTCGCGCGCCTTCTCGGCAACAAACGCCGCTGCCGAGGTATCGAGCTGCACCGTTGCGTGCGTGCGTGCGGGCGCGGCGACCTCGCCGGCATGCATCACGATGACGCCGCAGGTGCTCGTCTTAACGAACTCGACCATCTTGGGATCGGTGAAGCCGGTCACGTCGTTGACGATCGAGGCGCCGCAGCGCACGGCCGCCTTGGCAACCGCCACATGACGCGTGTCGATCGAGACGATGGCGCCCTCCTTGGCCAGCGCGCGCACCACGGGCAGCACGCGGCGAGCCTCCTCGTCGGGGTTGACCGGGGTAAAACCAGGGCGCGTGGACTCGCCGCCCACGTCGATGATGTCGGCGCCGGCGTCGAGCATCGCCAGGCCGTACTCGATGGCGGCATCGGGGTCGAAGTGCTCCCCGCCATCGCTAAACGAATCGGGCGTCACGTTGAGGACGCCCATGATGCGCGGACGGTCAAAGCTGAGCTCGTACTTTCCGCACCGCCATGTCTTGCTGTCGTTCGCCATGAACATCCTCCTAAAATGCCCACGCCGCCGAGCTTGGGGAGCTGGCGGCGGGGTCGCTTTGCACTCAGTCTTTCTATTGTATCCGCGCGCGCGGGCTAGAACGCAAACGCGGCCGCGATGTCGCAAGAAATCAGCAGGTCGGCATTTGCATCCTGATCGGTGGGAGCAAGGTTGCATATGGCCAGCGTATCGCCGGTAAAGTATCGCGTAAGGCCTGCCGCCGGATACACCACGAGCGAGGTCCCGCCCACAATGAGGGCATCGGCCGCGGCGATGGCGGCAACGGCACCGGTCAACACATGCTCGTCAAGCGGCTCTTCGTAGAGCACTACATCGGGCTTGATGCGGCCGCCGCACGCGGGGCACGCAGGCACGCCCGCGGCATCCTCGTGCTCGCGCGAGCAAATCCACTCGGCGCTATAGACCGCGCCGCACGACTGGCAAATGTTGCGATGGACCGATCCGTGCAGCTCGAACACGCGCTGTGAGCCGGCCATCTGATGCAGGCCGTCGATATTTTGCGTCACCACGGCATCAAGCTTACCGGCGCGCTCCAGCTCGGCCAGCTTGGTGTGGCAGCGGTTGGGCTTGGCGCCAAGCGAGATCATCTTGGTGCGGTAAAAGTCGAAGAACTCGGCCGGATGCGCCTCGTAAAAGCTATGCGACAGCATGGTCTCGGGCGGATAGGCAAACTGCTGGTGATACAGGCCGTCCATGCTGCGGAAATCGGGGATGCCACTTGCCGTGGAAACACCCGCGCCGCCAAAGAAGACCACGCGCTTGTGGGTGCCGAACAGCTCCGCCAGCGCGGCGGAGGCCTGCTTGGGATCCGTTATTGCCTGCGTCATATGAGTTCTCCGTCCTTGTTGGTCGGGTAGCGTTGGGCGACGTCCCAGCATGCGGCCTTTAAGTCAGCATGCACGGAGCCCACCCCGCCCTTGTTGCGTTAATCTTAAGCCTGCCAACCCCGTCGAAAGGACACCATGCCTCAGACTTACACCTTTGCCTCGTGGAACGTTAACGGCCTGCGCGCCGTGCTCAAAAAGGACCCGAGCTTTATTCAAATCGCGCAGGAACTCGATGTCGATGTCCTGGCGCTGCAAGAAACCAAGTTGCAAGAAGGCCAGGTTGATATTGACCTGCCCGGCTATCACCAAACCTGGAGCTACGCCGAGCGTAAAGGCTATTCGGGCACCGCGGTCTTTAGCCGCCAGGAACCGCAGCGCGTGCTGCACGCCGACGCGCTGCTACCCTACGCCGGCGAGGGCGAGGCGGCCGTACTCGTCGCCCAAGCCGCAACCGAGGGCCGCGTCTGCGCACTCGAGTTCGACAAGTTTTGGTTTGTCGACGTCTATACGCCCAACGCCCAAAATGAGCTCGCGCGCATCGATGTGCGCATGGCCTGGGATGATGCCTATCGCGGCTTTTTGAGCGCGCTTGAGCACGAAACCGGCAAGCCCGTCGTAACCTGCGGCGACTTTAACGTGGCGCACGAAGAGATCGACCTTAAGAACCCCAAGTCCAACCGCGGCAACGCAGGCTTTTCGGACGAAGAGCGCGGCAAGTTTACCGAGCTGCTCAACGCCGGGTTTACCGATACCTGGCGCGCGGCAAACCCCGACGTCGAGGGCGTCTACAGCTGGTGGAGCTACCGCTTTAATGCCCGCAAGAACAACGCAGGCTGGCGCATCGACTACTTCCTGGTAAGCGACGCAATCGCCGACAACGTACGCGACACCGGCATCCGCGGCGACATCTTCGGCAGCGACCACTGCCCCGTCACCCTCACGCTAGAGCTCTAGCCCCCAAATGATCCCCGGGGACGAAGGAATACGGATCACTTTTGCCCGCGCAAGGGCGCCCGCGTGACCCCGTCCGCCACGAAACCAGCCCATCTACTACGTTTAAGCCACTACCCTCAACCACAGCGAACAACGCAAAAAGAAAACCGCAGGTAGAAAGCCTGCGGTTTTTCATAAAACGCGGTCATGGTCGGGGGTATCAAGCTAAACGTAGTAGATGGGCCAGTTTCGTGGCAAGCGCCGTCAACTGATTTCCTGGGGACATCTGGAGACGGAAGAAAATGGATCAATTTGGCTCTCTGGGGGCCACGATGCCCGTCGTATCAGCCGCCATTCCAAAACTATGCCGGTTTACGGGGCTGAATCGCGAACCCCCAACCATACACAATTCCGAGATAATAAAACCGCAGGTGAACGGCTTGCTCTATTTCGAAAAAAACTGGTATGGTCTGCCTGTGCTAATCTAGCCCCGTAAACCGGCATAGTTTTAAAATGGCACTTTGGCAGTATTGATTCCCGCCTCGGCGCAACTAGCCCTACAGTCCGTATTTCACGACGACGCGGTTGATGCGACGGCACCAAGGCTTGTACAAGGCAGCCAAAAACACGCAGGTCGCGAGACCGTGTGTGATATCGAACGGCACTGCCGTGGCAAGACGCGCCACGGCACCCGCCCAAGTAAGCGGCTGTACAAATCCAATGATGTCATACGCGTTGATCACCACGCCGTACAGCAAACCCGAAGCAAAGCCGTAGGTCAGTAGCGCCGGCATGCGCACGGTGCCATCGGCGCGGTCGAATGCACCCACATACGACAGCGCACCGCCAACGTATCCCACGAGCCCCCAGGCATACATCTGCCACGGCGTCCACATGCCCTGCCCAAAAAAGAAATTGCTGGTCAGCGCCGCCAGCGCGCCAACCATAAAACCATTGCGACGGCCAAGCGTCGCCCCCGCGATAATGGCGATAGCGCTCACCGGTTTAAAGTCAGGAATGAGCCCAAACAGGATGCGCCCCGCCGCCGCCAGCGCCGCCAGCACCAGCGTTGGCATAATCTGGCGCAAACCCGGACGAGATGCCTCGTAACCCACAAAGAACAGCGCAAGCACCAGCGTCACCACAACCAGCATGGCCAACGCTGCCTGCCCAACACCCGACAGCAACGCCGCAGCCATCACCGCCGGCACCGCCAACAACAGCGGGACCTCCAGTTTTGCAAGCAAGCGCGAGAAACGACAGTCCGTCATCCCATCACGCCCTATAGAACACGTTGTCGGCAAAGAAGTCGGCCGGGGGCTCCATGCAGGCAATCTCGCCGTCAAACATCATGGCGACGTCGTCGGCTACCTGCTCGGCAAAGTCCAAATCGTGCGTAGCCATGATGACGGTGCCGCCAGCCTTCACATGGTCACGCAGGGCGCGGGCGATGATGCGACGGCTCTCCAGGTCCAAGCCCTTCGTGGGCTCGTCAAGCAGCAGCAGCTCGGGGCCGATCAGCAGCAGCTTTGCCAGTGCAAGCAGCTGGCGCTGTCCGCCCGAGAGGTCGTAGGGGTGGCGCGCCTCCAGGCCGTCTAATCCCAGTTGCGCCGCACGCTCCCGCGCCAAGTTCTCGTCATATCCGCAGGTCGAGGCCCATTCCATCAGCTCGTCGCGCACCGTCTCGGCAAGCAGCAGGGCCTTGGGGTTCTGCGGCAGCAGCGCAGCCGAGGCCGCCCCGCGCACCATACGACCACGCTGCAGCTTGGCAGTCTTGGCCAGCACCGAAAGCATCGTCGACTTGCCGCAGCCGTTACCGCCCACAACCGCATGCACCGCGCCAGCCGAAAACGACGCATCGAGCCCACGCAGCACCCAGCCGGACGCTCGATCGTAGCGAAACCAGCCTTCCGACAGGGTGGTAGCCGACCCGCCGTGCATTTTTTGGAGTATTCTGCTTCCATCCGTGCGCGAGAAGGCTTCCGAGCCGTTCTCGAGCGACGTTTGCGCCACAAATTCGGACGATTTGTCCAATTCCGAACTTTTTTTCGCGCTCGATACGTCCCCGGGCGGCTCCAGAGAGCCCAAATTGTCCTCACGCCTGCTGAACACTCCGTTTTTTGCACATCGGATGGCACCCCACCCCAACATGTCATCGGAAAACAGCGGTTCTCGGCGTCCCAAGGAAGCCATATCCGCCACCTCGCGCACGCGACCGCCCTCAATCCGGTACGCACACGTCGCGTATTCGAGCATTGGGCGCGGCTGATGCGTCGCCACAACAACCGTGCAGCCCAGCTCGCGATTCACACGAAACAGCGCGTGCAGGAAATTCTTCTCCGCAACCGGATCAAGCTGAGACGTGGGCTCGTCGAGCAGCAGCACGCGCGGGCGCAGCGTCAGAACGGCCGCCAACGACAGCAACTGTTTGCGACCGCCCGAAAGCGTGTCAGTATCGCGGTGAAGCCAATCTTCCAGCCCAAAGAAATAGCTGGTCTCAGATACGCGACGGCGCATCTCATCACGCGCTAGCCCCAAGTTTTCCAGGCCAAACGCCATCTCGTGCCACACGGTTTCGCACACGATCTGGTTCTCGGGATCCTGGAACACATAGCCCACGCGCTCCGCCGATGCCCGCACATCCATGTCGGCGACGTTCTCGCCCAGCACGCGCAGTTCGCCAGTGCGCTCGCCCGCCGGAGCGATCTCGGGTTTGAGCAGCGACAGCAGCGTCGACTTACCCGATCCGGTACCGCCAACAAGCAGCGCAAATGCACCTTGGGAAACAGACCAGTCGAGCCCCTCGAGCACCGCTGCATCAGCATCGGGGTAGGCAAAGCTCAGGCTCCGCACCTCAATCGCCGGCATATCCGGGCCGCACGCCGCGCCCGACACCGGGCCCCTATCCAACCGAGCCATCAGCCAAACCTCTTCTCATCACTCGCGTGCAACGCGCAAGGCAGCACCATCCAGGCAGCGTACACAACATAGCCCGGCCACGGCGCCGGCACCAAGAGCTGAGGATAAAACGAATACTGCGTCGTCGCGGTCCACGCCACTGTCACCGTGACCACGCCAAACAGCGCAAGCCCCACCAACGCGGCAACGTCGCTGCGCCCCAGTCGATACCGCGCATACGTCGTACGACGCGTCGCGGCACCCCACCCGCGCGAGCGCATCGCGTCCGCGCGCTCCAGCGAATCTTCCATGCCCCAACCCATCAACACACTCGATGCCCGCAGGCGCGAGCGCACGGGGTCGGCCGGCACGCGGCCCGGCACATCAATCGCATCCTGCACCGCCATCACCGTACGACCGCGACGCAAAAACTGCGGGATAAGCCGCATGCACATCGAGATCATGAGCGCGATCACCGGCGCGGCATTACCCAGCAGCGCGAGCACCTTGTCGTAGCCAAGCATCGACGCCGCGGCCTCAAACCACAGTACGCTCGCCACAAACAACCCGCCCATGCACAGGCCGTATACCATACTCTCCAAATACACCGCACGCATGCCAATACGGAACAGCTCCGTCGAGCCCGAGGCGCTAAACAGCGGATTGAGCACCGCGATGATCAAGATCACCGGCAGCTGCCAGCGAAGCGCCCCCAACGTACGCGCGGCGCCGCGCATCGCAAACCCGTACGCCAACCCGCCCGCAAGCGACAGTGCAATCAGCACCGGCTGCATCGAGAACATGGTGAGTCCCAGCGTCAGCACCATGTAGAGCGCCGGCACCGCCGGATGCGACATCGAAAATGCCGCGACGGGCTCGTGGCCCGATTCCTCTCGCATGATATCCACGGGCACCTCCCATCCCTCGCTCAAACGCCAACGCCGCAGCGCCGACGCCATGCACAACCAGCGCAAACACCACGCCGGCGGCACCGACATCAGCGGCAATGCGCCAATCGTTACGCGCTCAACATATGCCTGCGGTATCATATTGCGCCGTGTATCGTTTCCAAACACACGTCTCTATAACGTAACAGGAGATCACATGGACGCAACCGCAATTATCCTCGCTGCCGGCGAGGGCACCCGCATGAAGTCGAACCACTGCAAGGTTTCGCACAAGATCCTGGGCAAGCCCATGGTCCAGTGGATCGTCGACGCTACCATCAAGGCCGGCTGCAGCCGCGTCGTGGTCGTCATCGGCAGCCACGCCGACGAGATGCGCGCCCTGATCGACGGCGCCTACGCCAGCAGCGCCACCAAGGTCGAGTGCGTCGAGCAGACCGAGCGCCTTGGCACCGGTCACGCCGTGAAGGTCGCACTCGAGGCCTGCGGCATCACCGAGGGCCCGGTCGTCGTGCTCAACGGCGACTTGCCGCTCATCACCGCCGACACCGTCGCCAAGTTCGCGCAGACCGTCGCCACCGGCGAGCTCGCCTGCACCGTCATGACCATGACCCCGCCCGATCCTTTCGGCTACGGCCGCATCAAGCTGGGCGCCGACGGCCAGATCGAGCGCATCATCGAGCAGAAGGACTGCACGCCCGAGCAGGCCGCCACGCTGCTGGAGTGCAACGCCGGCTGCTACGCCTTCGACGGCGCGCAGCTCGCCGCCCACATTAACGAGATCGGCAACGACAACGCGCAATCCGAGTACTACCTGCCCGACATGCTCGAGATTCTCAAAAGCCACGGCCAGGCCGTCTCCATCTTCCACTGCGATGACTACCGCGATGGCCTGGGCGTCAACAGCCGCATCCAGCTCGCGCAGCTCACCGCTATCGCGCGCGACCGCATCAACGAGCACTGGATGGCCGAGGGCGTTACCTTCATCGACCCCACGCAGGCCTGGATCGGCCCCGATGCCGTTATCGGCCGCGACACCGTCGTGTGGCCGCAGACGCACCTGATCGGCCACGTCACCGTGGGCGAGGAGTGCCAGCTCGGCCCCAACAGTCGCCTCACCGACACCACCGTCGGCAGCGGCTGCACCATCGATGAGACCATCGCCATCGAGGCTGTCATCGAGAACGGCGTCGACTGTGGCCCGCGCGCCTACCTGCGCCCGGGCACCCACATGCTCGACGGCTCCAAGGCCGGCACGCACGTGGAGATCAAGAAGTCCACGATCGGCGAGGGCTCCAAGGTGCCGCACCTGTCCTACATCGGCGACACCACCATGGGCCCCGGCGTCAACGTGGGCGCCGGCTCCATCACCTGCAACTACGACGGCGTGCACAAGCACAAGACTGTCATCGGCAAGGATGCCTTCATCGGCTCCGACACCATGATGGTCGCACCCGCCCAGATCGGCGACGGCGCGCTCGTGGCCGCCGGCTCCGTCATCACCGAGCCGGTCCCGGCTGACGCGCTCGGCCTGGGCCGCGCCCGTCAGGTAAACATTGAGGGCTGGGCCGCCGATTATCGCCGCCGTCTGCACGAGGACGACGAGGTATAACGTTTTACTAAGCATCTAAGGAGCTGTTCCCATGGGGGCGGCTCCTTTTTCTATCGTGACCTGCGCGACAGGATGAGTGGTCGGTTCGTGTCCGTTGACGGTAAAGACGTTATCAAGACCCGATTAACCCCGTCGCGCGGTTACAATGCAACAAGGCATCTATATGGCATTCGATATAAAGGAGAAGGGTAATGCCGATTAATGATCCCGAGAAGTCGGAGAATATGCGCAAGTCCATCCGCGTGTATTCCGGTTCCTCCAACCGTCCCCTCGCTCAGAAGATTGCTGAGTACCTTGGGGTCGAGCTTTCGGGCCTTACGCTAAAGCAGTTCGCCAATGGTGAGATTTACGCCCGCTACGACGAGACCGTCCGCGGCGCCGACGTCTTCCTGATTCAGTCCGTGGCCGGCGGCAACGTCAACGACATGCTCATGGAGTTGCTCATCGCCACCGACGCTGCCAAGCGCGCATCCGCCCGCTCCATCACCGCCGTTATCACCCACTACGGCTATGCCCGCCAGGACCGCAAGGCCGGCCCGCGCGAGCCCATCACCGCCCGCCTCGTCGCCAACCTGCTCGAGCGCGCCGGCGTCAACCGCATCATCACCCTCGACCTGCACCAGGGCCAGATCCAGGGCTTCTTTGATATCCCGGTTAACCACCTGTCCGCACTGCCGCTGTTTGGCCAGTACTACAACGACATGCACTTCGACACCGACAACCTGGTTGTCGTCTCCCCCGACGTGGGCCGCGCCAAGGCCGCCAAGAAGCTGTCCGACATGCTCGGCTGCGACCTGGCCATCGCCCACAAGGGCCGTCCGCGCCACAACGCCGCCGAGGTCATGGGCATCATCGGTGACATCAAGGGCAAGACCTGCATCATCAACGACGACATGATCGACACCGCTGGCACCCTGTGCGCCAACGTCAAGGAGCTCAAGGCTATGGGTGCTGGCGACATCTACGTCTGCGCCACCCACGGCATCTTCTCCGGTCCGGCCATCGAGCGCCTGAACGACGCCCCGATCGTCGAGTGCGTCGTCACCGACGCCATCCCCGTCGAGGTCGGCGGCAAGATTAAGACCATCTCGGTCGCCGAGGAGTTCGCTCAGGCCATCTCCGCCGTTTACCACGAGGAGCCCGTCTCCACGCTCGTCGGCGGTGACTTCGCGCTGTAGTCGCATCGTCCTTGTAACCCGGCGCATCGCCGTCGGAACAGAAGAAACCCCCGCGCTCCCCCTTGCTTCGCAAAGGTCGCGCGGGGGTTTCTTCTGTTCCGACGGCTCGCTCTGCCGCGGCCGTGCTTTTGTCTGGTGGGATTTCGCTGAAACGAAGTCTCGCCTTCGGCGGGCGTGGTAGCCTTTGTCGTTGATTGAACTATTTACGTAACGGAGGACAAACATGGCAGCTGCACAGCCGCTTAAGATTCGCATGGTTGCCGGGCTTGGCAACCCTGGCGAGGAATATGCCGAGACCCGCCACAACGCCGGCTTTAAGGCAATCGACGAGCTGGCCCGTCAGGCCGGCGTCACGTACTGGAAAAACCAGGCAGGCGCCGAGGTCGCGCTCATTAATATCAACGATGCCGAGGAAGAGAACGGCAAGCGCCAGATCGTGCTGGTCAAGCCGCAGTCGTATATGAATACCTCGGGTGGCCCCATCTCCAAGCTCTGCCGCGAGTACAAGATCAAGGCCGAGGAGCTACTCGTGATTCACGACGAGCTCGACATTCCCGCCGGCGACGTACGTGTTAAGGTGGGCGGCGGCCACGCCGGCCACAACGGCCTGCGCTCCATCATCGACAAGATGGGCAGCCGCGACTTCAGCCGCATCCGCACCGGTATCGGCAACCCTCCCGGCAAGATGGCCGTGGCAGATTACGTGCTCAAGCAGCTGCGCGCCCGCGAGGCCGAGGACTTCCAGAACACCTGCGCCCGCGCCGCAGATGCCGCCGGTCTGGCCATCGTCCACGGCGTAATCTACGCCCGCGATCACGTAAACGGCGCCGCTTCCGCCAACGGCAAGCACTAAAACCTACTATTTAGGGACAGGTTTATTTTGGCAGGTTTTATCTACGGAAATGCCGTGGTGGCTGCATCGCAATAAACCCCGCACTGCCATACACACATAGCGCCCCAAGGGGGCCGGCCTCATCACAACCCGAGGCCGGCCCCCTTTGCCGTTTTGCCTGATAAAACCTGCCAAAATAAACCTCTCCCCCTTTGGCAGGTCGAAGTGGATAAACCCTGCTCCCAACCGCCGAAGACACACGTAAGTGACATGTCCATGAGGGTATAATTTGCACCGTATGTCTGCACAACGCCTGTGCGCGTACGGTTTTATTCGGGCTACCGTCCATTTCCGTGGAGGCACGGTTCGGCGGCCCTAACAAGAGAGGGGTTCTATGTATAAGATCCTGGAGAAGACGCAGTTCTCGGAGAAGGTGTTCAAGTTCCGCATCGAGGCGCCCGCAATCGCCAAGCATGCGCACGCTGGACAGTTCCTCATGGTCCGCGCCAACGAGACGGGCGAGCGCGTCCCGTTTACCCTGGCCGGCTGGAACGGTGACGAGGGCTGGGTCGAGTTCATCTTCATGGTGATCGGCAAGACCACCGAGATGCTGTCCACTTACGAAGCCGGCGAGTCGCTGCGCGACGTCGTGGGCCCGCTGGGCGTTCCCACCGAGATGGCCGAGGGCCCCTGCGCCGTCATTGGCGGCGGCGTCGGCCTGGCAATTGCCTTCCCGGTCGCCAAGCACCTGGTCGAGACCGGTCACGAGGTGCACGCCATCATGGGCGCCCGCACCAAGGACCTCCTGCTCATGGAGGACCAGTTCCGCGAGCTCCTCGACGAGGACCACATCCATATCACCACCGACGACGGTTCCTACGGAGAGCAGGGCGTTGTCACCGCTCCGCTGGAGCGCCTGCTGCAGGACAAGGCCGTGAGCCAGGTCTTCTGCGTCGGCCCCGTTCCGATGATGAAGTTCTCGACCCTCACCGCCCAGAAGTACGACACCCCCATCACCGCGTCGCTCAACCCCATCATGGTTGACGGCACCGGTATGTGCGGCTGCTGCCGCGTCGAGGTGGGCGGCGTGACCAAGTTCGCTTGCGTCGACGGCCCCGACTTCGATGCCACCCTGGTCGACTGGGATGACCTTCGTGCCCGCCAGGCCGCTTACCGTTCCGAAGAGGGCGAGTCCCTCAAGGCCTATGAGGAAAAGAGCTGCGCATGCCACTAGTTAACGGTCGTTTCGTTGCCGATATGAAGTCGCCCCGCACCCCCGATAACGAGGAGCCGGCTGCCGAGCGCGCCTGCGACTTCCGCCCCGTCGACAAGGGCTTCACCGAGGAGATGGCGCTGGCCGAGGCCGAGCGCTGCCTCAACTGCAAGAAGCCGTTCTGTGTTGAGGGCTGCCCCGTCAACATCAACATTCCCCGCTTTATCGAGCAGATCCGCGCGAAGGACTTCGGCGGCGCTCTCGATACCATCCGCGAGGACTCCATGCTTCCCGCCATCTGCGGCCGCGTCTGCCCGCAGGAGAACCAGTGCGAGGGCAAGTGCATCCGTGGTAAGAAGTCCGAGCCCGTGGCCATCGGCCAGCTCGAGCGCTTCCTGGGTGATCGCCCCGAGCTCGCCTCCACGCCCAAGATGGCCCCCAAGAACGGCAAGAAGGTCGCCGTCGTCGGCTCCGGCCCGTCCGGCATCACCTGCGCCGGCGAGCTCGCCCGTAACGGCTTTGACGTCACCGTCTTTGAGGCCTTCTTCACCGGCGGCGGCGTGCTGGTCTACGGCATCCCCGAGTTCCGTCTGCCCAAGGCGGTCGTCAAGCGCGAGATTGACGGCCTGGAGGACATGGGCGTCAAGTTTGAGTACAACTCCGTCGTGGGCAACATGGCCACGGCCGAGGAGCTGTTCGAGCAGGGCTTCGACGCCATCTACGTGGCGACCGGCGCTGGCCTGCCCAAGTTCCTCAATGTCCCCGGCGAGAACCTGCCCAACGTCTTCTTCGCTAACGAGTACCTCACCCGCGTGAACCTGATGAAGGCCAACAAGTTCCCCGAGTACGACACCCCCACCAAGCACGGCAAGAACGTCGTCGTCTTTGGTGGCGGCAACGTGGCCATGGACGCCGTCCGTACCGCCAAGCGCCTGGGCGCCGAGCACGCCATCATCGCTTACCGCCGTACCGAGGATGAGATGCCCTGCCGTCGTGCCGAGCTGCACCATGCCAAGGCCGAGGGCGTCGAGGTTCTGCCGCTCGTCTCCCCGCTCGAGTTTGTCGCTGGCGAAGACGGCTCCGTGTGCGCTGTCAAGGTCCAGAAGATGGAGCTCGGTGAGCCTGACGAGTCCGGCCGTCGCCGCCCGGTGCCCATCGAGGGTGCCATCGAGGAGATTCCCTGCGACGTCGCGATCTCGGCTATCGGCACCAACGCCAACCCCTTCGCAAAGAAGATCGGCGGCAAGATGGAGCTCAACAAGTGGGGCTACATCGTTGCCGACGAGGAGACCGGCCAGACCACCGATCCCCGCATCTGGGCCGGCGGCGACATCGTCACCGGTGCCGCTACGGTCATTCTGGCGATGGGCGCCGGCAAGAAGGCCGCCGCTTCGATCACCAAGAGCTTGCTGGGCGAGTAATCACCTGCAGCACTAGCCATCAAACGGCAAAGCCCCCGTCGAGCACACGCCCGGCGGGGGCTTTTTCTATGCCGGCCAACCCATCACCACAAAGGGGACATGCACCTTTGTGGTAGTCGGGGACTTGGCCGGCGAACCAATTCCGACGTTTGTCTCAATCTGTAACAGTTAGACCCTGTTGAGCCTCGTAGTTGTTACAGATCGAGATATTGCTCCAGCCGCTCCCGCTTTGTCTCAATCTGTAACAGTTAGAGACCAAATTCCTCGCTACGTGTTACAGATCGAGACGTTAGGTTAGCGGCTGAACAGTTCATCTCGATCTGTAACATCTAGAGCCGTTTTGGGCAGTCTGGTTTTACAGATTGAGATCTTGCAAAAGCCGAGGATGGACGCCGCCACCAAAACCTAACGCTTGCGGCGCTTGGTCGCAGCGATGCCTGCCGCGGCAACAGTTGCGCCGGCGATGCTCAGAGCAGCGACCGTCATCGCGGCGGAGTCACCCGTGCCGGCAAGCTCCGTACCACCGGACTTCTTGCCGTTCTCGCCCTTACCCTTGGACTTGCCCGTCGTCACCGTGGTCGTCGTCGAAGTCGAACTGCCCGCAGAGACCCCGGCGCCGCCAGAGCCATCCGCACCGCCGCCCTGCTCGCCGTCGCCAGGCGTCGGGTCCGGCTCGGGCGTCGGCTCGGGATCGGGCGTCGGCTCAGGCACCGCCCCATCGGTCACCGTAATCGTAATGTTCAGACGCTCGGAATACTCGCTGTACGACATGCCAGGGCGCTGTGCCGCAATGCGCACATACATGTTGCTATCGAGCGCAATGGGCTCGGTGTACTTTACACGGCCTTCGTCACGGCAGGGGCAGGTGTCGTTGGTGGCGTACCAAATCGTCGTGCCATCCTCGGCCGAAAGCTCCAGCTTCGTGCCTTTGGGCACCGTAATGTAGTTCTCCTTGGGCGACCATGCACCAAACGTCGTCGCACCAATCGTCGCCACCGGTCGCGCCGGTCGCACTGCCTCGGCAGACACGCGAACGTCAACCTGCTTGGACAGCGCCGTGCCGTCCACCGCCGCCGTCAACGTCGTCAAACCGGGCAGAGCACCATGCAGCACAAACGTCGCCGCTCCGTCCTCGCCCGTCACGGCCTGGGTGGCATCGACAGAGCAGATAGCCGAGGACTCCAGCCCAACACTAACCTTTGCGCCCGCAAACGGCTTGCCCGCCTTATCGGTCACGTGCGCCACCAGCTCAAAGTCACTGCCCTCAAGCATGGTCACGGCCTGCTCCACATTGAGTTTGAGCTTGTCGGCACGCACGCCCACGGAAAGCTCGCCACTCGCCCAGCGTGCCATGGCCGTGCCGGCGTAGTTGCGAGCACCGTTGAGCTCAAACACCACCGCCGAGCCCGCCTCACGCGCATCGGCATAGCGAATACGCAGCACGCGAGACAGCGGCTTGCCATTGGGATCGTCCTGTTTGTCGAGCCACGTATACGTCACGTCGCCCAGCCCCCGCGCATCCAGCGCGGCCACGGCATCGTCGCTCGCATCCATATATTGCGTAAACTCAATCTCGATGCAATCGGTATAGGCGTGAACCGACGCTACCTCGGGCGCCGCCGTCGACACCAGGGCAATGTTCACCTCAGTCTGAATCGGCGGCACGCGCAGCCAAGCCGAACGCGCCTCCTCATACCCGTCCTTGGTCACGCGCACCTGATACCAGCCGGTCGGCGTATTCCAGTTGTATGCACCGTCCGCACCCGTTGCAAGCGGATTGTCCTGCTCATACTCCTCGGCATCCCAACGCACCGCATTGGTACCGGCCGCATCGTCGGCGCCCCACAGCTCAACCGTCGCGCCTTCAACCGTATTGGACAGCAGGCCCTCGTACACCACGCCCGCAGGGTCGGGTGCTGCCTTGGCAGGCACATTGCGATAACGCGCCTCGAAGATCGACTGCATCTTCTCGTCCGAGATCAAGCCGTCCTTGTTGGCCTTGTAGACCTCGGCATCGGTCAGCTCGCCCCAGTTGACCGTAATGCGATTCTGGCACGCGCGCTCCACCTGCTCGCAGGCAACATCGTAGGCGCATTCGGCATTGGTCAGCTTAATCGCGCGCTCCGAACCCACGCTGGTCGAAGCCGCGTCATAGGCGGCGCCCACCACGGTACCCGCCGAACCGGCCGTCAGCACGCCGGCGATTGTCATAACGGAGCCCACCGCCACATCGGTGCTGTCGTGGCAGAGCTGGCGATACAGCAGATCCTCAAACGCACGCGCCTTCTCCATGGCGTCACGCAGCGCGTAAATGCACTTCCAGTCGTCCTCGGTCTTCTCGGGCTTGGCAAGCAAGCGTGTATGCTGAAGCTCATAGCCCTCGCGCTCGCCCTTCACCTTCTGCATACGGACGTTCACGTTCTCCCAGTTCTTGCTGGCATCGTTCACGCCGTAAATGCCGGTAAAGATGCCGATGCCCTGGGTCGCCGCGGGAAACGCCTGGCCGGCCGCCTTCCACGCATCGGTCTTAAAGACCTGTCCGAACATCTCGCACTCGATCTTATAGCTCTTGAGCGAACGGATCGTGCGGATGAGCTTCATGTGGGCGCTCACGTCGCCGTTGCGCTTCCAAGCCATAAGCCAACCGCGAATCGTAGAGTTATTGAGGCTATGGACCACATTCCAGTTGTCGTACAGGTTGTCCAGAATGTCGCACTGCATGGCAATCGAGTTAAACAGAAGCGCCTGGTTCTTGTTGTTATTGGAGTTCTCGATAAATTCCGACTCTATATAGGCCGTCTGCTCGCCATCGGGCGCGGCGACCTTAAAGCCCTTGACGGTATCGTCGTCAGCCGCCTTGTAGCTCAGCGAGCTGCCGAGCGCCTGGCCCAAATCGTTAAACCCGCTCGTCGACTGACCGTTGTACTCGCTGGCCTTAATGCCCGCACACTTGTTGAGCGCCGCAGCGGTTGCGTCATTCCAGCTTCCGTATTGGTTGAGCTGGCCGATACCCATCGACTGGCCCACCAGATCCTCGGCCTGCTGGGCAATAAACTCCGCTCGCGATGCATGGTCGACGAGCTCCTTGATGGCGGCCGCATCCGCAGCGTTCGCGCCCTGGGCTGCCGCGAGTTCCTGATACCAATCCTCGCTGGTGCCGTAAGCATCCTCAAAGATCATCTTGTCCACATTGACGCCATAGCTGTCGCCCTGCTGGGTTAACAGCGCCGACGACCCGCCGACCGCAGCCTTGAGTTCGGCCGCAAACTGCGCGGCCTCGTCGTTGCCAGCATCATCACCCTCGCCGTCGCGGGCGGCAGGGGCGCGACGAGCCTTACGGGCGGCTCCACCTTGTGCTTCGCCCTCTTTGCCGTCCCCGTCCTCCTCGGCAAACGCATCGGCGACCATCTGGTCAATCGCGTCGTTAAAGGCCTCGTCGACATCGTTAAACGAGTTATCCATCATATACTCGTGCCACTGCTGCACGGCATTCGAGAACTCCTGCTGGCGCTCCTCGGCCGCGGTGGAATGCTTTTTGGCCGAAGCGTTGGCGTCAAAACTCAGCATGGTCATAAGTTGAGCGTTGGAGATGCGGTAGGTCTGCGGCATAAAGATTTGCTCAAAGTTGCCGCAGTTCACATAGGTCGAGTCGTTTGCCTTGTTGAACTCATCGAGCAGTTTGAGATAGCCCTCGTCCACATACTCGGCCGCGTAGCGCACGCGGGTGCCCTCGCGCGACTTTTGGCTCAGCGGAATCGTCACGGTCTTGCCGTCCACGCAGTCCACGTACAGGTCGAGCGTGTCGGCAGCCTCCTCGTTGCCCACCTCGAGCGTAATATCGAACGTCCAGTAGGCGTTCTTCTTTTGCGGCAGATGGTGGAAGGTCCACAGGCTCTTACCCGTATCCTTGCCGTCCTTAACCAGGTTCTGCGTACCGCCGCGATACGTCACATCAAAGTTCCAAACCGAAGCGCCCGGAACATAGCGCACATAATTGCGAGCCGTTACCTCGGCAGCAGCGGCGGCAACATCGGTCGAGCCCACGCGCGCTTCGAGCGTCACACGCTCGGCAGCAAGCGTATCCTGCGGCAGGTCGTATTCAATCTTGGCACGGCCGAGTTTATTGGTCTTGCCGGTGTACTTTGCAGCCGAGGCACCCGTCCCCACGGTAAGCTGCACGCTCTTGCCCGGCGCCGCATAAACGTAGGCCACATTGCCCAGCAGGCTGTGAACGTCGGTGCTGTCGACCTCGATGCGCGAGGCGTTGACCTCGAGCGTCGTGCTCCCCAGTGGCAATGTCACCTCGCCCAGTGTAATAAGCGGCGAGATGGCATAGATGCCCGCGGCCTTAGGCTTAAAGCGCACAAACACATCGGCGCCCTTGCCCTTCTTCATATCGAGAACGAGGTTGTCGCCCTCCCAAGTTGTGTCAGCCCACATGGCATCGGAGCTGGCGCCGGCTTCGCGAGCGCCTGCGAACACATCCTCGACGGCATCCTTGGCCAGCGGAATCTCAATCTTGGCAGCCTGGCTGTCCTTGAGCTCGTAATGAATGCGCAACTCGGTCTCCACGCCAACGACCGCGGACGAATCGGCGATAACCGAGCCCGCCGTCAGCCCGCGCTCGACACGATACGTCTCCACGTCAAACGTGGGGACGTCGAGCGTCACATCGAGCTGCTTGCCGTCCTCGATCTTCACCTGTTTTTGCGCGATATGCTTACCCACGGTCAGCCCTAGGCGGCTAAACGTGGAATAGCTCGTCGCTTGGATGTCGTAACTCGTCTTGTTAAAGGCGACGATGGTGTACGAACCGGCCTTAAGGCGCGGCGTCTCGGCCTTCATGATAGGCGTGGTGCCATCGTCTTCGTAACCCATCAAATAGGTGACGCCGTCGGCGACCAGCTTGCCGTCGGACGTACGGAACACCAGCACGCGGTTGGCACCCTGGTAGTCGCCCTTGGTCGTGACCGTCGCCGTACCCCAGGGCTTCAAGTCGATATCGACCTTGCCGGCCGAAGGCTTCACCGTCGCCGTCGCCCCACCCAGCCTGAGGCTGTCTTTGGGCTCGAGCGTTATCTCCAGATCCTGGTCCGCGTCGGCAATGGCCTGCGACACCACGAGCGCTGTACCCTGGATACGGTAGTCGTTTTCCTTGTCGCCCTTGGCAGGTTTGAGTGTCTTGCCGGCGCTCTTCACCGTCAGATCGATGTTATCGAGACTATCGAGCTCAATGCGTTCGGTCTTATCCTGGCCTGCGACCGGTTCGAGATAGGCCACATTGAGTTCAATCGCGCGCGAAGTCGGAATCTTGGTAAAGTCCTCCGCCTTAATCTCTCCGATATTCCATGTGCCCGTCATCTGGTCGCCCGGGCGCGCCAGCACCATGTCATAGTAACCGCCGAGCGAAATGCGCAGGGTGGCTGCTGTCTTGGAGAGAGCGTCCGCTGTAAAGCTGCCGTCATCGCCAACCGCCAGCGGCGTGGACTGCCCCGCCTGCACGAGTGTGGCCGCCGCGCCCTGGGGAAGTTTGCCCGTCACCTGGGCCGCCTCGCCCATCCACTCAAACGTGTAGGCAGGCTTCGAGGAATCGACGGAGTCCTTGCGATCGGCCACGGCATCGGCAAGCTTTTTGACCATCGAGGGGTTGCCAGCCGAATCGGTCGCATAGGCATAGATGGTCTGGCCTTCACTAAAGGGAATCGCATACGTTACGCCATCGATTGTCACGCGCTCATTATAGTCGCCCGAATAGCCCGCCTCACCAAACTGAAGATCGGGGTTCATCACGCGCAGGGCAACGGCATTATGGTTCGTCTCGTTTCCGTATCTCGTGTTCTCAAAAGCTCCCCACTCTATCATTTCCACGCTTTTGGGTAGCACAGTCTCTTTGCCGGCAATCGCAGGATCAAGAGAGGCGAACGCGTGCGCTCCGATATATTTAACGCCGTCGCCGATCGTCACCGACGACACATGCGAGCACCCGTCAAAGGCATTGCGCTCAATCCGCTCCACCGTGCCCGGCACATTGATCTGCGTAAAGGTGAGCACTGTTGTGTCCGAGACATAGAACTGTGGCACGCCGCAATAGGCGAATGCAAGATAGTCGATAGTTTTGACCGAAGGCGGCAGCGTTGCCACCACCTTGTCGTCAAGTTGTTCACATTCCTTAAAGGCCTGCTCGGGAATCGTGGTAAAGGCCGCGTTGTTGGGCCAGGTTACCGTTTGGAGCGTCTTGCTTTTGTAGAATGCATAGCTCTTGAGCTCCTCGACCGAATCGGGCAGTGCGATCTCTTTGATGCTGCTGCCGCCCAAACCGCCCACAGAGCGGATATGCGAATCGGGGGCGAAGGTGACCGATGTGAGAGCGGCGTTTCCCATGCCCTTAAGGCTCACGACATTTTTGCCGTCGATGGTCGAGGGCACCTCCAACGTGGTAATGCCTGCGTCGCCATACTCGATAGAAATTTCGTTGGTGAGGCTATCGATCGAGAAGTAGTATTGCGCGGGGGCCTGCTCGCCGGCCACGTAGCCATCGTCGTATTCGTCCTTTACGCCCGTAGCGCCCTTCGAGGTTGCCCAGAGTTCAAGTTCCTCGTTCCAGGTCGCCTCGGTGCCGGAAGCCTCCTCTTGCTTTTGCTGCTCGGCGAGCTCCCTGCCCTCGACAAGATCGGTGGCAAGCGTACCCGCAGGTGTGCTCTCGGTCTGTCCGGCGCCCGTCAGGCCCGCCGCCGATGCAATCTCGGAGGCCGGGGGCGTAGGGATGTCATCGGCGGCGGGCACTGTGGGGTCGGCAGCGCCGGCATCGGGCGCGGGGTCGGCGGAAGCAGAGTCTGACGTTTGGGCGTCAGCCGAATCGGCGGGAGCGGCGTCGGCTGCTTGGCCGTTATCCGTCTGCACAAAGGTGCTATCGGTAGTGAGCACCTCAGCAAACGCACCCACAGGCAACGAGCCCGTCACCATGGTGAGGGTCACCGCGGCAATGGTCAGACGGCGGCAAAGCGCTCGAACAGTAGTCCACCTCATGGTCGTTCCTTTCCTGCAAACCAAAAGTCATCCAGCGTAATCGTTGTCCAAAAACAAAGCGAACGGTAGGTTCATATATACGAACCTACCGTTCTACCTGCGCAAACCACCGCAAAGGGGACAGGCACCTTTGTGGCGGTTCTGGACTTGGCCGGCCAGTTTGTCTCGATCTGTAACAGTTAGAGGTCAAATTCCCCGCCTGGTGTTACAGATCGAGATATTAGATTGGCGGCCATTCGGTTCATCTCAATCTGTAACATCTAGAGCCGTTTTGGACAGTTTGATGTTACAGATTGAGATTGTGCTAAAGCCGAGGATGGGCGCCGTCATCAAAACCTAGCGCTTGCGACGCTTGGTCGCGGCGATGCCGGCGGCGGCTACGGTTGCACCGGCGATGCCCAGGGCGGTGACCGTCATCGCGGTGGCGTCACCCGTGGCGGCCAGGACGACGGCGGACTTCTTGGCCGACGTGGCTTTCTCAACCGTCTTGCTCACCGTGGTGGTCGTAGCCGGCTTGGCCGAGGGCTTAGCTTCAGGTTTGGCCTCGGGCTTGGTCTCAGGCTGCGGTGTCGGATTGGGATCCGGCGTGGGCTGTGGACCGGGAGCCGGCGTGGCCTCGGGCGTAAAGGTCAGATCGGTGTTGAGCCACAGGGTGTAGATCCAGCCGCTCTCGGGATCAACCTCACTTGCCTCGCCCACCTGATAGCCACACTCAACCCCATTGATCTTCAACTTGGTATTGGACGTAAAGTAGAAACCACGCGCCGGCTTAAAGTACAGACCGTAACGATAGGTCACACCGGGCTTAAACGCGTCGATATGGTTGGTGATGTGCTGGTCCCAGAACTCGACGGAATTTACTTCGCTGCCGTCGCTGCCCGTCCAGAACTCGCACTGGAGAATAGAGTCGGAACCCGCCGGAGTACCCGCCGTAAAGACCGGCCTGTCGCCTGCCTTAAAGGTGGTCATGGCACCGTTAGTCTCGATAAGGTCGATTGCCCGCCACTCATCAATCGGAGCCTCGCACAGCATATTGTCAGCATTGGGCGCGAAGACGCCGTTGTCGGTCTTTATGTGGTGCACCCAATGACCGTTGACGTTCATATTGCAGTCATCAGCCACGGTATTGTCGCCCTTGAGCCTCAGCTCAACGGAGTACATGTAGAACTTACCCTCTTCGAAGTGGTCAATCTTCTTCATGCCCGGCTTGTACTCTGCGGGATCGGAATACCAGAAGGCGACGGGTACCGACTCCCCGGATTCCATATTGAGCTCCATTTCCTCCCAGCACTCATAGGCGATCTCATACTTATCGGCATCGGCGGCAGGAATCGTCGCGGTCGCACGCGGCGCCTCGCCGGGCGCGTAGTCGGTCTTCACGTCGTTGACGTCCAGGTTATGGAGGGCTTCGTTTTCCGGTGCAACGAGCGTAATTACGCTATTGATGACGTAGCGGAGGTAATAATCGTACCTGGTTTCGTTGAGGATAGTCGAGCTGCCTTCATAGTCAGTTCCGGTATACTCCAGTGCCGAGCCAATATAGAGAGCCTCATTGCGCGTGAGTCGATACGAGCCGCCTGCCGCGCCACCCGTAAAGGTCAGCGTCAGCCTCATGTGATCGCCAACAGGCTCAAAGCGAGCCGTCACATCGGACATAGATGTGTCCTGGACTTCAGCCAGGGTGCCCGAAGCAGCATCGGCCCGGTAGTACTTGGTTTCGACAAGTTCGCAGAGCGGCTCATCCGGCATGCCGCCCTCAACATCGGGAAAATCATAGGTATACGACTGGCCCTTTTCGAGTGTGACATTGCTCGGAAGCGCGCAGTCCGTGTAGCGGGAAACCACGGTCGTATTGACCCTAACGTCGCTGCCGCCAACAACATCGGTCACACCGCAGGGCATGATGGCGTTGCTCGCCGGCATGGCGGCGTTGTCGTCGCCAGAAGCGTTTTGCCCAGCGAGCGCAGCACCGCTAGACTCATTGGCGGCATCGGCTGGGATTGTCTGCTGAGGCTCAACGGTGGCTTGCGCCGCCGGAGCAGCATCGGTTGCAGGCGCGGTCGAAGCAGCTGGTGCGGTCGTTGCAGCCGTATCCTCCGCAACCGTCGGCGTCACCGGAGCCGCGGCAACCTCATCCGTCTCAGCGGCGGGATCGGCGCATTCCGTCGCCAGCGCCACGCTCGGCAGCAGCAACTGACCGACCATAAGCGCACACGCGCCGGCGCAAGCTATTTTGGCACCCACACAACGCCAGGTACCGTGAACCAGCGAGCAGGTACGCTCGCGTTGGGTTTGCTTATCAAAGTGGCTTCCGCACATAACGGCCTCCTTGGTCGTAGGGACATACCACCACAAAGGTGCCTGTCCCCTTTGTGGTGGTCCTGTACCACCAAGATGTGCCAAATGACTCCATATGCCTAGGTTCGTAGATGTGAACCTAGGCTTCTACCTGCGGTTTAATTCAATATGATTTCGTTGTCGTCACACGCGTCCCAGGGACGCTACAATCGAGGACACGACTATTCCGTCCACCCAAAGGACTGTCCTTGAATCTGAGTAAGCCTAAAATCAACGCGCTTTTGGCACTTGCGCTCTTTACCTTTGTCTTTCTTGCCGCCGAGTTTCGATTCGACATCAATGTCGGGCTGCTCACCGGTGCCGAGCGTGTTGTGATTGCGCAGGGCTTCATCCTTGGTGCCAGCGTCATCGGCTTTATCGGATATGCACCACTGCTCGGGCTCGCACAGCGCAAAGGCCACTCACTGGCAGTCGTCAACGCCGCTGTTCCCATCGCCATCCTGGGATTGACCCAGGTCCAGTTCCCTACGGCCCCGCTTGCCCTCGAGATTCTGGGCTGCGTGGCATTCTTTGGACTCGGCCTGCTGGGTGCCTCCACTCACCACGCCTTTTCGTTGGCATTCCAGGATGACCCCAAGCTCGCCACCGGTGCGGGAGCGGCCTATGCCGCGGGCATCCTGATGCAGTTCGCCATCAACCTGCTCAATTGCGGCGGTATCGCAGAGCTCATCGTCCTTGGCGCAGCGACTATCGCCATATCCGCCCTCGGCGCTGTTCCTCAAGAGACCGTTGAGAGCCCAAGCTCCCGTATCAATCCCTTTGTCGAACCTTCACACGCCCTCGCCAAGCAGGCATGTTGGAGCATCGCGCTCGTCATGATTCTTGCCTGCCTGTTCTCGACCCTCGACAACGTGGTCACGCTCTCCAACGCCCACGGCACCATCGCCGTACAGACCTGGCCGCGCCTCTTTTTGGCGGCAAGCGGCCTTGCCGCCGGTCTTATCTTTGATCTTGCCGAACGTCGCTACATGGGTCTCATCATGCTCGGCGTCACGGCACTTTCCACCATCTCGATCTTGGCCGTGGAGGCCGGCGCCGATCCCAACCTGGGCCTTGTCGTCTTTTATCTGAGTTCGGGCTTTTTTGTCACGTTCTTTACCGCCACCTTTACACAGCTGGCACCGCGCATGCATGCGCCCGCCCTCTGGGCCGGCATGGGACGCGCCGCCAACAATGTATGCGCATTCACTACATCGGGCATCTCGCTTGCTCTCGTAACCTCGGACAACGTTGCCCTCATTATGATCGGCGCGCTCGTTTTGCTCGTCGCCGCCTGCGCGGCATTCGTGGCAGCCGGCCTGTTTCGCCTGCCCCAAACCGAGCAGGAGCGCGAGCGCGAGCAACTGGCAAAGGAAGCACTCGCCGCCCCCACCATCGAAGAGCAACGTCAGGCCTTCATCGCCGACCACGCTCTCACCCCGCGCGAAGTCGACGTGCTCATAGCCGTGACCCAGGATGAACGCCCGCTCAAGCAGGTCGCCGAGGAACTCGGCATCTCGATGCGCATGGTACAGCGCCACCTGAGCTCTATCTACCAAAAGACCGACACGCAGACGCGCGCCGGTCTCGCCAAAGCCTTCCCCTCTGCCTAAAATCAAAACCACCCTTAAAAAGGGTGGTTTGCTCTTAGGGTATAACCCACGGGC
>UQKV01000023.1 GCA_900541665.1 uncultured Collinsella sp. | reverse complement strand
GGCATCGACCTGCGACGATGCCCCCAACGTGGACACACATTTTGTCCTATAAGCCCCTCCTTTTTTGAGGGTTCGAATCCCCAGCTAACGTGGTTCAACTAAAAAAGGGCCCCTTTCGGAACCCTTCTTTAAAGTCTTACTGGCGGAGAGCTGGGGATTCGAACCCCAGATGCCCTTTTGGGGCATACTCGCTTAGCAGGCGAGCACCTTCGGCCTCTCGGTCAGCTCTCCGTAACAGCCGTTCTATAGTAACCAAACAGCCAAGGATGGGCAAGAGGAAATTTTCTAATTGCCTAGCATCCTTTCCCCCTTGGAGGCTTCGCCTACCCCAGCGAGCGGTTGAGGGAGCCGAGCTCGTCGTTGCCCATGGTGCGCCACATTTGGAAGATGCAACCGCGTGCCAGGAAAAAGAAGCCGCTGTCGACCAGTTGCACAGCGGCATCTGCCAGCTGATTCGTCACGGCGGACACTGGCGGCAGCTCGAGTCCAGCCTTGCGGATGGTCTCGACCGCTTCCTCGAACGTCGGAGGCTCGCTGACGCCCATCTCGTTCATAAGGCCCTGCATTTCTTCCAGCGCGCTGCTGCCCGACTCCTCGCCGCGCGGCACCAGACGGTAACAAGCCAGCGCAAGGTCGAGCTGATCGCAATTCCAATAGGCAAACGCCAGGCGATAGAACAGGTAGCCGATTGCAGAACGATCGCTGGCAATACGTAGGCCGTGGCGCGCCACCTCGATAATCTCGTCAAAGCGCTCCAGACGCGCAAGCACGTTGATGAGCGCAAAGTGCGATTGCATGGACGAGCGCGCCAGATCGTAAAGATGGCGCACCTCGGGCAGCGCTCGTTC
The DNA here is from genome assembly GCA_900541665.1 of uncultured Collinsella sp. Taxonomy (GTDB): domain Bacteria; phylum Actinomycetota; class Coriobacteriia; order Coriobacteriales; family Coriobacteriaceae; genus Collinsella. The sequence continues at coordinate 31,444 of UQKV01000023.1, read as the reverse complement.
AAAGTCCTCTTGCTCGGCGTAAAAGCTGCAGATCTCGTGCTGGGCAAAGTACAGCGCATCGGGCGCACGAAGGATTCGCACAGAGCGGTCTTCTTCCAACACCGGTAGCACCATGCGCACCAGCTGGTTATCGCAAAACTGCGTTTGAACCGGACCTGTCGCCAAAAGCTCGGCGACGGCGCACTTAGCCTCCAACTCCTCGACAAGACGGGAAAAGCCTTCAAAAGCACCTGTACGGTCGACTTTTGCCTGCTCGCGCAATTCAACAACACGGGCCACGTATGGGTCATCGTCCTCTTCCATGACCTCCAACTCGTCAGCCGTATCGGCAAGCAGCAGATCGCGCAGCGCCGGCGGCAGCGTGCGATGGTCATCACGCGGACGAACATGAACCTCCGCAGGCTCAATCGCCTCCGGAGCGGTTGACTCATACGCCTCAAGCACACGCTTGCACGGCATATCGTCCATGTCCATGCTCTCAAGATCATTGGCGACAGGCACGCAATCGGCCAGATAGGCCGCGCGCCCAAAGAAATACGTTGCGACAACGCGCTCGCCCTGCTCACTGTCGGGAGCAGCAATCTGCACATAACAGCGTGTGATGCAGGCGCCCGCGGCAAAACACGCTGCCGCAAGCGTGAGTGCCACGCGCGCATCGTGCTCCGCGGCCCAGATCGCGCGCGTGCCCCCGTCCAGCTCGCGCCAGGCGTCATCCTGAGCGTCGTATTCACGTTGCGGCATGGCATCCACAACAGAGCGTCCAAAGCGAACGAGCATAATCCCCTCGGCAACGTTTGCTCGATAGGTATAGTCGAGCCGCGTGACCACGTTAAGCGCCTCGACAATGCGCGCGAAGCGGGTGCGCACGTCCCACTCGCCGCCCGGCTGGCACGAAACCGTTCCCGGCTTGGTCCACGGGTTATCGCTCGAAGCCGTATCGAGCAGTCGGGGAACATCGTTGGTCGTCTTGGCGATATGCCACGCATCAAAGAGCGCGCAGCCCTCAAGGCTCGGCGAGGATGCCGCAGGGACCAATCCGGCCCCGATGCGCTCAAGAATGCCGGAGAGGCGGTTGAGACGGCACTCGATGGCAAGCAGCATGTCAATCTCGTCCTGGTCCAGCAGGCTACGATCAAAATTGAGATAGAACAGCTTTGACCGGTCGATGCGCGCAAGGCTCATTTCGGACTTGGCGGCAATGGTGCGCAGACGGGGCAAGTCGACTTCGCTCATAAGGGCGGCGGCATAGCGCTCGATACCGCTCGGATTCTCGGCATGGTCAACGCGGTAAAGCAGCGTCTCGATAGCATCGGGGAGCGGTGCCGTGTTAAAGCCCAAAAACACCTCGACCGGCTCGGGCAACTTTACGAGCTTGATCTTGTCGACAACGTTTTGCATACCCTCGTCGAGTCCGCCGTCGTCCGTCGTGTTCACAATAGCGCTTTCGGAGTTGGCAAATATCACGTAGCGCAAGAACATCGAGGCCATGAACTCGCCGTAAGGAAGAGCACGGGTCGAATTCCATGTCTCGTGGTCGGACTGCTCGCGCATGGGGCCTTCGGGAGAGCCGGCAGTTTGCGCACACGCGCGCATTGCACCGTTGGCTTCCCTTACCATAATCTCACCAATACTGGAATCCGACTCGTCAAGGACCAGTTCCATGTCGGGATCGTTGGGCAGTGGAGCCTCGCTGACGGGGCGGTCCACCTTGTACACCTCACCCGAAACGCTTACGTAGCCCAAAAGCGACACATGACTTTTGCCAACGAACTCGACGACATAACAAGATTCATGCTGATCCTCGCCAAAGAGTTTCCAGACCACGCCATATGAGCGTCCCGTAGGCTGCTCGGGCATCGCCGGAAAGCGCTTCTTGGGATCGAGAAACCTGAGCTTGTATGTCGGACGCTCTGCCACGAAATATCACCCTGATCGGTCGCTTGAAGAAGGAGTGGTCACGAATAAGTCGCGACATCTACTCGGAATCTTACACGAGTCGACAGGAAATCGTCCCTTTGGACGAAAGCACTCAAGCTGGCGCAAAAGAAAAGCCCCCGTTGCCGGGAGCTTTAATCTCAAATGGTGCGGCGTATAGGATTCGAACCTATGACGTTCTGATTCGTAGTCAGACCCTCTATCCAGCTGAGGTAACGCCGCAGCGCAAGACATATAAAACCACTTTAGCTTATTGGAGTCAAGCACAATCTCAAACTTTTTTGTGGAACGCAGTTTTGTCATGCTGCTCCGCATATACCGCTGTTCCCCGTACGATCGATTGGCTTTTCGATCACGTCGAACTTGGCATCAAGTTCCCTCAGGAGCGATCTCACCCGCTGGGCACAATCATAATCGGCAAACGAGATGCTCAGCATGCGCGCGACCTGGTTGGAAGTCCCAACTCCATAGAAGTGCTCCAGCGCCACAAGTCCCTCGTGCGTCACAAAGGTCTCGGCCACATGCGGCGACTCCTCAAAGCACCATTGTGTCAACGGACCCTCACTCGTCTGCCGAACCACCAGGCCGCCCATGCCAGACGGCTCACACGTTACAAGCAGGTACTCCCCGCCCTCGTCGCTCTCAAACAAAACCACCCGATCATCAAACAGCTCCATCGCGCCCCCTTTCTCTCGCTCTTATTTAGCAAAAGCATAGCAGGTAGATGGCTGTATACAGAACAGTTGTTCGTGTGTTTTCTATTGAGCTGTCCGCACGGCATGGTATGGACCTGCGCACGAAATAGGGCGCCCCCGAAGGAGCGCCCTTGCATATCCCCTATGCAGCCAAGTTACGCGACCGGCTCGATCTTCTCGAGACCGCCCATGTAAGGACGCAGAACCTCGGGGATCGTGATGGTACCGTCGGCGTTCTGGTAGTTCTCCAGAATGGCGGCCATGGTGCGGCCGGCCGGCAGGCCGGAACCGTTGAGAGTGTGCAGGTAGCGCGAACCCTTGAAGTTCTCGGGGTCGCGATACTTGATGTTGGCGCGGCGAGCCTGGAAGTCACCGCAGTTGGAGCAGGAGCTGATCTCCTTGTAGGCGTTGTAGCTCGGCAGCCAGACCTCGACGTCGTAGGTCTGACGGGCAGAGAAGCCCAAGTCGCCGGTGCACAGGCTAATCACGCGATACGGAAGGCCCAGCTGCTGCAGCAGGTACTCGGCCTCGGCGGTCATGCTCTCGAGCTCCTCGTCGGACTCCTCCGGTTTAGCGAACTTGACCATCTCGACCTTGTCGAACTCGTGCTGACGGATGATGCCGCGGGTGTCGCGACCGGCGGAACCGGCCTCCTCGCGGAAGCAGGGGGTGAAGGCGGTGTAGCGGCGCGGCAGGGTGTCGGCGTCGAGGACCTCGCCGGCGTGCAGGTTGGTGAGCACGACCTCGGCGGTGGGGATCAGGAAGTTGTCGCCCGAGACGTGGTAGGCGTCGTCCTCGAACTTGGGCAGCTGGCCCGTGCCAAACATGGTCTGACGCTTGACGACGATAGGCGGCCACCACTCCTTAAAGCCACGGCTGGTGTGCGTATCGAGGAAGAAGTTGATAAGGGCGCGCTCAAGACGGGCGCCGGCGCCACCGAGAACGGTGAAGCGGCTGCCGGAGAGCTTGTTGCCGCGCTCGAAGTCGAGGATGTCCAGATCGGTGCCCAGATCCCAGTGCGGCTTAAAGTCGAAGTCGAACTCGCGCGGGGTGCCCCAACGACGGCGCTCAATGTTCTCGTCCTCGTCCTTGCCGTACGGCGTGGCCTCGCAAGGAATGTTGGGCAGGTGAGCCATGAAGTCGTACTGCTCCTGCTCGAGAGCAGTACGACGCTCGGCCAGACCGTCAATCTTCTCGTTGACGGCGCGCACGGCCTCCTTGGCGGCCTCGGCCTCGTCCTTCTTGCCCTCCTTCATCAGGGCGCCGATCTTCTTGGACTCGGCATTGCGCGTAGCCTGGAGCTCCTCGACCTCGGTGATGACGGCACGGCGCTCGTCGTCGAGCTCAAAGAACTTCTCGCGATCCCAAGACGTCTGGCGGTTAGCCATGGCGACATCGATGGCATCGGGGTTCTCGCGAACAAACTTGATATCAAGCATTAGATCCTCCGGCGATATACATTCCATTTAGGTTGCAACCTTGTACATGTATGGGCAAGTATATACTTATGAGCGTTTACGACCCAACTCAACTACGCAAGAAGGCACCCAATGGACGCAGTTTTTTCCTTTTTGTTTGGCACCCGCACCGGTTTTGCCATCCTTTTCGCCGGCGGCATCCTGTTATTTGCGATTCTTGCCTTTGTAATGGAGAAGCGTACCCATAAGATGTACGTCGACCGCGGACCCAAGTCCGAGGATGAGGAAGACAGCTTCTGGGACTAACCTGCCAAAAAGGGACAGGTTTATTTTGATCGGTTTTATCTGGGCAAACGCAAGCGCCCCGCAACTGGAATTGAGCCAGTTGCGGGGCGCTTTTCGCTAAAAGGACAAAACCGCAGGAAAAACCTGCCAAAATAAACCTGTCCCTAAATGGCAGGTTTTACTGGAGAGTTGCGTCGATTGCCTTGACCAGGGCGCTGCGCATGCCGGCGTCCTCGAGCGCAACGACGCCCTTGATGGTGGCACCACCGGGCGAGCATACGGCATCCTTCATCGCCGCAGGATGCTGGCCAGTTGCAAGCTGCAGCTTTGCCGTACCCAGCACCATCTGGCTCACAATGCGATAGGCATCGGCACGCGGGATACCGTGCTTGACCGCCGCATCGCTCAGGGCCTCGATTGCCATAGCGACAAATGCCGGAGCGCAACCACCCACCGTGCCGCCCACAAACAGCAGGCTCGTATCGAGCTCGACCACCGCACCGAGCTTGCCAAGCAGATCAAGCACCACTGTGCTCTGCTCATCACTAAGCGTGGAAGCCTTCTCACAAGCGATGACGCCCTCGCCCACCGAAACCGGTGTGTTGGGCACCGTCGAGATATGCGCGACGCCCGGCAGGACCTGCTCCCACTTGGCACTGTCCCAGGTCCAGGCAACCGACAGAACGACCTTTTTGGCAAGAGCATCCTTGAGCGGGGCGAATATCTTCTCGATCATGTACGGTTTGACCGCAGCGACCACGATATCGGATGCGGCGACAACCTCGGCGGCATCGTGGCAGGCGACCATGCCGCGTGCCACGCAGCGCTCAACCAGTGCGTCGTAGCGACCCGCGCAGGCGCACATGTCGCTCGCAGCTACACCGGCAGCGATCCAGCCATCGGCCATAGCGCTCGCCATATTGCCAAAACCGACAAATCCAATCTTCATATCTCATAGTCCTTTCAGACACATTCCTCAAAACGAAAGGTATTGTCCCACGCCATTGTTTCGTATTGCCGACCTATTTGTGATACGGCTCGCCACGACTGATCTTGCAGGCACGGTAAATCTGCTCTAGCAGCACCACACGCGCCAGGTTATGCGGCAAGGTAATGCGTCCAAAGCTGAGCATCTCGTCGGCGCGGGCGCGCACCTCATCACTCACGCCGTCCGAACCGCCGATTACAAAGGCAATGTCGCTGCTGCCTCGCAGCATAAGATCGTCGAGCCGCGCCGAGAGCTCCTCACTCGAACGCTCCTTGCCCTCGATAGCTAGCAGGATCACATGCGCCCGAGACGGCAATGCAGCAAGAATTGCCGCCCCCTCCTTGTCGCGTGCGGCATCCACGCCGCCCGCCTTAGCCGGGTCGATATCGGCCACCTCGCGGATATCAACCTTGGCATAGGCACCTAGGCGCTTGGTATACTCAGCGCACGCGTCCTTCCAAAAGCGCTCCTTGAGCTTACCGACGCAAACGACGGTGTATTTCACGCGCGTCTACTCCTTCGAATCGTTTTGAACTTTGCTGGCTGTCAGCATCTGCTCGAACATCGAGGCCGACTGCGAGAAATCGCTCGGCAGCACGACCGTCGAGGTTTTACCCGTACGAGCGAACTCCGTCATCATCTCGGACCACTGCGTAAACATGAACAGCTGGTTGGCCTCGTCGTTACCGACTCCCGTCTCCTGGATGATCTCGAGCGAATCCTTGATGCCCAGCGCGATGGCCTTGCGCTGGTTGGCGATGCCCTCGCCCGCCTTTTCCATCGCCTCAGCCTCGGCGGTCGCCTCGGTGACGCGCTTGATGCGGTCGGCCTCGGCGAGCTCCTGCGCGGCAGCGCGCTTTCGCTGGGCGGCATTGATGTCGTTCATGGAGTTCTCGACCTCGGTCGGCAGCGCGATTTTGGTGATGAGTGTCGACACGAGGGTGAAGCCGTAGGCAGCCATCTGCTCGGACACGGTGGCATTAACGTCCTTGGCGATGTCATCCTTCTTGGCAAAGACCTCATCGAGTGTGTAGACGGGAATCGAAGAGCGCAGAGCGTCGGTGATGAAGTCACGCATCTGGTCGACGGGCTCCTGCAGCATATAGTAGCTCTTGTAGATGCCCGAATCTGCCGGGCCGGCGCCCATGTCATAGCTCACGTGGTACTGAGCAGAGACCTCAAGGCCGATGGTCACGTTGTCCTGGGTCTTAACGTCGATGCCAAAACCGTTTTTCATGGTGCGCAGACTCACCGTAGCGGCCTTGCGGTCGATCACGGGCACCTTCATGTGGAAGCCCGCGTTGACGATGCGGTTAAACTTGCCCAGACGTTCGATGATCACGGCATGCTGTTGTTCAACGACATAGCAGGCGTTGGGAAGCAGCAGCAACAGAATGATGATGGGAATCAAAAGGCTGGTAAGGGCGGCGATGATACCGGACAACAGCATGGTCTCTCCTCTGATAGGCACACGTTGGCATTAGGATACCCGCACGAAGCAGCTATGTGACACCAACAAGAGGACCCGTGGTCAAAAAAGGCCAAATATGAGTACTGTTACCAGTTTAGTAACAGCGTATTTGGGTCAAAATCGCCTCGTTGAACCCGAGGTCTATCGAAATTACTTCATTTTGTCTCAAGGTTGAGCCAAATTAGCGTACATCTGTTGCGTAAAATGAGCAAAAATGGCTTCATGAAATGTCTCTATTTTCATGTCAGTACTCATATTTGCCACTTTTTGACCACAGGGGCATCTACCGCGCGAAATCGATATGGCAAATCTGCCAAAAACGGCCCATAACAAAAAAGCTCCCATTGCTGGGAGCTCTTTCATTCAATGGTGCGGGCGAAAGGACTTGAACCTTCATGGGGTTGCCCCCATACGGACCTGAACCGTACGCGTCTGCCAATTCCGCCACGCCCGCGTGCAGGAATTAGAATAACGGAGCGCCATCGCGAACGCAAGAACTATTTTTGAAAAAGTTTGCAGGCATTTTCCCAAGCTGCTCGCGCGATTGCCTCAGCATCCTCGCCGGTGCGATCGACACGGTCGTTGACCAGCGTGTTTGCCGTAATGGAGATCATTGCCGGCTCGCATTCAAGACCGCGGATGGGCTCCGGAGCCATATACGGGCAATCCGTCTCGAACAAAATTCGATCGAGTGGGGTTGCCGCAAATGCCTCGCGCACGTCGTCGTTGCGCTTAAAGGTGGCCGCACCACCATAGGCGATATAGCAGCCCAGCTCCACAAAGCGCTCCATCGTGGCGCGGTCCTCGCCAAAGCAGTGCAGCACACAACCGGCCTGAGGCACACCCACCTCGCGCAGCACGTTGTACGCATCAACGTGCGAGGTGCGCTCCCCATCCGAGTCCTCGTGCCGCAAGTGCAGCTCCACCGGCACATTGCGGCGTACGGCAACTTCGAGCTGACGTGCCATGCAATCAACCTGCACGCTGTGGGGCGCCGGCGCGATGTCGTCATCGTAATCCATGTGGTAGTCCAGACCGATCTCGCCGATACCAGCGCACAAAGGGTCATCGAGTGCGGCAACGACCTGTGCGTGAACGTCGTCGGTATAGTCCGGCGCGCCATACGGATGCACGCCGGCAAGATACTTGATCTGCGGGATATCCTGCATCGGCAGAATTTCGCGCACGAGCCAGTCGCTATAGTCCGCCACGCTGCGTTTGTCAGCGATGGGGTCGAACATCGTCACCAACAGGTCGACGCCCGCGGCTTTGGCGCGCACGAGCGTCTCGGGCACTTCTTTGCCCCAAAACGAAAGCAGATGCGCATGCGTGTCGGCAAGCGGTGCCAAGGGCACGGGGCAGGCGACCGTCTTCTTTTTCTTGGTAAACGTCACGCGCGCGGCATTAGGCATCATGGATTAGCTCCTGGGCCAGGCGGACAAAGTCGGCAACATCAAGCGTCTCGGCGCGCGTGGTGGGTGCGATACCGCAAGCCTCAAAAGCGGCATCGAGCACGTCCTTGGCAAAGCCGTTGGCGCTCATGGAATTGCGGATGGTCTTGCGACGCTGGGCAAATGCAGCATCAATCACGCGGGACACAAATTCGCGATCGAGCCCCTCGGGCACCACGCCGTCAACACGGTCGATACGCACGACGGCCGAGTCCACGTGCGGCGCCGGCATAAAGCAGCGCGGCGGCACCTCAAAGCGGCCCGTCACCTGCGCATACAGGCCGAGCTTTGCCGTATAGCCGCCATAGGTCTTGTTGCCCGGCACTGCGGCAATGCGATCGGCAACCTCCTTTTGCACCATGACGACGGCACGCTTGAGCGCCGGCATCGTCTGGAAAAATTGCAAAATGATCGTCGCCGCCACGTTATAGGGCAGGTTCGCGACAAACACCGTCGGCTCACCGCCCGCAGCCTGCTCAATCTGCTCCGGACCCACCTTGAGCGCGTCGCCCATGATAAAGCGGAAGTTGGCATAGTCGGCGGCATGGGCATCGAGCACCGGCTCGAGCTCGGGGTCGGCCTCGATCGACGTGACGCACGCCGCCTCCTGCAGCAGCGCAAGCGTGAGCGTACCAACGCCCGGACCCACCTCGAGTACGCGCTCGTCACCTGCAAGCTCGGCAAGCTCGCAGATACGCTCGATCACATGATTGTCGACTAGAAAGTTCTGGCCCAGGCGATGCTTGGTCGCAAGGCCAAACTCCTCCAGCAGCTCCCTGGTGGCCGTGGGGTTTGCCAAAGGCGAAGTTGTCATGGTTGCCTCCTTAGCATGATGGCGGCGTCTTGAAACAAAAGGGCATGGACCGTGGCGGCCATGCCCTTACAGCTAAACAGCAAATTGCCGATATGGCGCTCGCGCGGTCTCTACGCCAGACGCGGGAACAGCGGATCGCCCTTCTCGACGGGCTGACCACCAGCAAGCAAGCCCCAAGCGCAAATGCCCTTGAGGTCGTCGCTCGCGGCCTCGTCCTCGCAGGACAGGCGGCGCAGAGCCTCGGCAGAAGTCTGGGGCATGAGCGGCATCAGCAGGTGAGCGGCAATGCGGATGGCCTCGAGCAGGTTGTAGATCACAAACGCCAGCTCGTCAGCCTTGGCCTCGTCCTTGGCAAGTGCCCAAGGCTCGGAGTCCTCGATGTAGTGGTTGGCGGCGTGGATGAGCTCCATGACCTCGTCCTTGGCTCCACCGTAATCGAGCACGTCCATCTTGGCCATGTAGCGCTCGACCAAACCGTCGGCAATCTTTGCCAGCGGGTTGTCGAACGCATCGAACGATGCGGGCTTGGCGGGCGCGCAACCGTCAAAGTACTTGCCGCTCATGTTGAGCGAACGCGAGATGAGGTTGCCCCAGCTGTTGGCCAGATCGGCGTTGTAGACCTGCTCCATGCGGTCAAAGCTGATGGCACCGTCGGTGCCGGGGACGACGTCGGTCATAAAGTAGTAGCGATAGCCCTCAACGCCCAGCATGTCGATAACGTCCTGCGGAGCGATGGCGTTGCCGCGGCTCTTGGACATCTTCTCGGCCTTGCCAGTCTCGGCATTGCGCACGGTCAGGAAGCCGTGGGCAAAGACGTGCTCGGGCAGGGCCTCGCCGATGGCCATGAGCATGGCGGGCCAAATGACGCAGTGGAAGCGGATGATGTCCTTACCCACGATATGGAACTGCGCGGGCCAGCGATAGGCCAGCTCGGCACGGGCCTCGTCGGTGTCGACACCGTAGCCGACGGCCGTCATATAGTTGAGCAGCGCATCGAACCACACGTAGGTCACGTGGCCCTCGTCAAACGGGACCTGAATGCCCCAGTCAAAGCTCGTACGGCTCACGGAAAGGTCGTTAAGGCCGCCCTCGACAAAGCTGCGAACCTCGTTCATGCGGAACGCAGGCTCGACAAAGTCGGGGTGCTCGTCATAGAGCTTGAGCAACTTGTCCTGGAAGGCGGAAAGCTTAAAGAAGTAGGACTCCTCCTGCACGCGCTCAAGCGGACGGTGGCAGTCGGGGCACAGGTGCTGACCGACGCTGCCGTACTCCTCGTCGCCCTTCTGGACCTGCGTATCGGTGAAGTAGGTCTCGTCAGGCACGCAATACCAGCCGTCGTAGCTGCCCTTATACAGGTAGCCGGACTCCTTCATGCGCTCCCACAGGTACTGCACGGCATGATGTTGGCGCGGCTCGGTGGTGCGGATGAAGTCGTCGTTGGAAATCTCGAGCTTGCTCCAAAGCTCCTTGAAGTGCGGGGCCTGGCTATCGGTCCACTCCTGCGGCGTCATGTTGTGCTTGGCTGCGGCCTCGGCGACCTTCTCGCCGTGCTCGTCCATGCCGGTCAGGAACTTGACGTTATAGCCGGCGGAGCGACGATAACGGGCCTGGACGTCGGCGATGATGGTGGAATAAGCCGTGCCCAGGTGCGGATCGGCGTTGACGTAGTAGATGGGCGTCGTGATAAAGAACGAAGGCTTGCTTTGATCCATGGGGTTTGTCCTCCAGAAAAACGTTGCATACAGAGGATGATTCTAGCGCAAGGGCTGGATATCCTCCATCTATTGCATATCGAGCACCATGGCATAGACATCGCGCTTGCGGCGCGAATACTTCTGAGACAGGCGCTTGGCCACCGCAGAGGCGGGCTCCCCCTCCTCGAGCGCGGCGCGGATATCCTCGCGCAGGGCCTCGTCAGGATCAGCTGCCGCGGCGCCAACCGGCACGATACCGGCCTCCTCATCCTCGCTCGGCGGCGCGATGACCAGCGCAATCTCGCCCTTTACCTCGCCGCGAGCACGCAGCTCCTCGGCGAGCTGGGCGGCGGGCCCGCGCAAGACTTCCTCGTGCAGCTTGGTGAGTTCGCGGCAGACGGCAACCTCACGCTGGGGAAAGACCTCTGCCACGGCCTCGAGCGTCGCCACGATGCGATGTGGAGACTCGTAGAAGATGAGCGCGCCGGGCACTACGGCAAGGCGCTGCAAACGGCGCACGCGGTCGCCGTGTTTTCGGCCCAAAAAGCCCTCGAAGAAAAAATGCTCGCAGGGAATGCCGGACGAAACGAGCGCCGTGACGCAAGCAGAGGGCCCGGGAATAACTTCTACGGGCACATCGGCCTCACGCGCCGCCTCGACCAGCGCCTGGCCGGGATCGGACACGCTCGGCATGCCGGCGTCCGAGGCAAAGGCGAGGGTCTCCCCCGCCAGCAGACGGTCGACCAGGCCGGCGGCGCGGCTGGCGATCACATTCTCGTCGCAACGGACAAGCGGCTTGGAAATGCCCAGGTGCATCAGCAGCTTTGACGTCACACGCGTGTCTTCGCAGCAAATGGCATCGGCAGCGGCAAAGGCCTCGCCAACGCGCGGAGACAGGTCGCCCAGGTTGCCGATGGGCGTGCCGACCACATAGAGTTTGCCCGTATGGGCGCTGTTTTGCGTCATATCAACCTATTCAATCATGCCGCGCTCGAGTGTACCGAGCGCCGCGCGGGCGTCCCATGCTGCAATGCGCTTCTCGGTCTTCCACGTTTGGAAGAACCAACCTGCAGCCGGCGCAAACGAAGCCAGCTGATTGGCGATAAATACGCGCTCGTAGGCATTGCGGCCCTCGGGCGTAACCGACGAGTTGGCAAAGATCGCCGCGCCCGACCATTCGCCCACCAGCACGGGGAACCCAGTCGAAATCGCTTCTTTAAGCTCGCGCTTGTTACGCGAAATCGCCGTCGTCAGCCCGCGGGGGCTCGTGATATCGAGCGCATGCTCGTCGCGGTAATGGTACAGGTGAAGGTCCATGTAGACGTTCTTGTACTTGGCGCCGCGCATAAAATGCTTCCACTCGCTGGGATGCCCCGAAGACGAAAAGACGACGATCTTATCCTCGGGCATATACGAACGGACGAGCTCGTAGGCATCGCGATAGAAATTGCGCAGGTAGTGAGCCGGAATGCCATCCGTCATGGCAAAGAGACTCTTGCGGACACTCATCTGCGGCGTATCCAGCAGCTCAATGCCCAGCAGGCTCTCGGCCTCGCCGTAACGCTCGGCCAAGCGCTCGAGCACGTCGAGTGCGACATGGCGGCCGTTAGTGGACGAATGCCACTCGGCAACAGCCTCCGGCGTGGCGGGCGAATCGTTGGAATCGCCCTGGCCACCGGGCACAGTCGCCAGGTCAAGCAGCACGCGAATGTTGTACTTGGCAGCCCACTCAATTGCACGGTCGATGTAGTCGACAACCGAGATGTAGGACGCATCGGACTCCTGCGAGCCAAAGGCATACCAGGGCACCGGCAGACGCACGGCGTTGAGGCCGATCTGCGCCATGCGACGGAAATCGTCCTCGCTCACAAACGTCTCGTAATGACGGCGCATGCGCTCGTTATAGGCGGCGGTGCCCATGGCCTCCTGCAGCTCGGCCGCGTTGGATGCACCGGTCGCCGCGTATAGCGACGGGGTCACCCAAGGCTCGGGAATAAACCAGCCAGAGAGATTAACGCCGAGTATCCTCTCCATCACTGCCCCCTTTTGAATCATACGGGCTAAGCCCGCATCGCTCTTGCATGACATATCTATCGATTTGAGTATACCCGCGCATGCAGACAGGCGACCGAACGGTCTACAAAGTGGCGCAAAAGTGGGAGGAATGTCTAGGCGGGCGGGTCCGAGATGGCGCGCGAGATGTGCACGTGTGCCGGAGGCAGGCACCGGAAAATGCATCCCGTTCTGAGCGCGGGATCTGGGACGCAGTTTCCGCCAAAGGCCGCAAAAGGAAAGCGCGTCCCATTCTGGCGCCGGATTCCGGGCCGTGCTTTCCCAAGCGGCCTTAAAGCGGAAAACGCATCCCGCTCTGAATCCAAATTCCGGGACGCAGTTTCCGCAGAGCCCTCGGTAAAAGAAAAGGACCCCTTTGCAGAGGTCCTAGTCAATTCAAGGTGGCGGGGAAGGGAATCGAACCCCTGACACGAGGATTTTCAGTCCTCTGCTCTACCAACTGAGCTACCCAGCCATTTGAGGTGTGCCTTGTTTCAAGGCTTGATTAGTATAACCAAGGACGCGTTCCGGTCAACCGAGAATTTTAAAAAAGTTTTTGAGCACAGCCTCGGTTCTATAAATCGGCACGTCAGAGGCATCAGCCGGCAGCAAGAAGTTTTTCGCTCAGTCCCTTAAGCCGGCACGCGTTGGAGAGCAGGGGTCGAAACAATGATTGAAGGGCGCTCTAGTACGGCCCAGGCGCCGGGACAGGAGCACATACGCCAGGGACGTACGTTTTCGTAGCATACGAGGACATAGCCGCGCGCATCGATAAAGGCGATATCGATGGGATAAGCCATAAAACACGTGTGGACCGAGGAACAGTGCGGAAACGCCATGACAAGCGGCAGGCCGTTGGCGGCAACCGGACGCCGTCCCAGCATGCCGCGCAGGCGCACGGCAAACGACTCCGCCACCACAAACTCGGCCGGCGTCCAACCCAGCCTGTTGAGTGCCCGCGCGTAGGCGATGTAAGACGAGACCGCGGTCACATGACCACCCCCGGACGCCATGGATCGACCGTCACCGCGCGCTCGTGCGACAACGTTGTCGGCGCCCCCAGCGAAACGCCAGCGATGCTGAGAGAAGTCGGCCACGGCTCATAGTGCATGGTGCAGGTGTAGGTCCTAAACGTACCGGATAGGGAAAGCAGGCCACCATCCAATGCCTCCGCGCCTTGCTCGCTCGACACTTCGATCCGCAAGTCATAGCCTTCCATGGCATTCAGAATTTGAGTCTGAACCGTCGCCGAGGCATCGGCAGAGCTTTCGTCGCCCTCCCCCTCCGACGCCACGGCGTGCGCCAACACGATGTCGGGTACCACGCGGTCGAAGCGCGCGACAGCGCTGGCAAAGATCATGACGTTGTACACGATGAGTGCCAGCACCAGCAAAACGGGCGTAACCACCGCCATCTCCACCGTCGCTTGGGCGCGCTCCTCGCGCAGACGCATGCGGATACTCATTACGACCCACCGCCCAGAGCGCCAACCAGCGTGGCGACATCGACGGTGAGTGGGATGGAGCCGCCGCCGGGCAGAGGAATCTCCGCAAGCGTGAACACCGTACCGCTAATGGTGCGTTCGACTTGATATTCCAACGCCTCGCAAAGCGCCTTGGGATCGGTCACGCCCAACGGAATACTTCGCAGTTTGTCTTGCGCTTGAGAGAGACCCGCAATGTCAGACCCCGGACTCTTAATGACATTGACGGAATCGGTCAGCACCGGCTTTCGCAGGCGCAAGTCGCACGGTTCCAAACCCAGCGCCGCCACGGACGCCGAAACGGTATCGCCGAGCCACGATGCGATGGAGCCCAACGCACCGCTGCCCCCTCCTAGGTCTTTAATCATCTCGTCCATAAGTTCGTCGGCCGAACCTTGGATATCACCGTATCCCACGAGCAGCCGTCCCCAAACATCCATGACGCCGTCGAGCACGCCGGCAACGCCGCCCGAGCGTTCCTTCAATGTCGAGAAAAATCGCGAAAGCACGTTGTTTTGCGCCGTCGCCTCATCGGGCGCCAGCACCGCGGCAGAGATAGCACCGCGATCGCCAAGCCTGACTGCCGTGTTAAACGAGGAGTTAAGTTGATCGGGGCTGGTAATGTCACCCGAAACTGCAAATGCGACCACGCCGTTGCGTCCAGGTGGGGCGATACGCGGGCGCTCGCCGGAAAGCGCTTTAATGGCCTGGTCAAACGCATTGCCCGCACGGTCGGCCTCATCCTCGGTCTGACGCTCAAGTTCGAGTTCTATGTTGCGGCATTTAACGTAGTCTTCCAGGGCGTCTTTGAACTTGTCAAAGTGGTATTCGAAGCCGTTTTCGATAGAAGTCGAAGGCGCTGCAACGGCACCGAGCGACGAAACGCCAAAATGGCATCTGTTGCATCTGTCCTGCCCGTCATAATCAGCAACCGAGGCTAGCCCGCCTGGCGACCCCTTCTTATAGTTGGGGCAACTCGTTCCGTAATGCAGATACGTCTTGCCATCGATGGCGCTGGTTGGCCACGCCGCATCGGTATAGAGTTCCGTCGCTCGCACCTCGTCAGCGTTGCGCGGCAACAGCGGGATATGGAAAGTGACTGCATCTCCGTCCTCGGTTACATATGCACGATTGACCTCTGTACTCGCATAGGTGTAAAACGCCTTGCGCGCCGCCGACTCCGCCTTCGTCTCGACGCTTGAGCCCTGAGGTGCCTCGTTTGCAAGGCGCAAGCGGTAATAGGCCTTCGCGCGATCGAGCGCCACTTGCGGCTCCCATGTGACACTCGAGGCATAGTGCGGATTCTCAATATCCGAAAGCTTCGCCAAGTTCTTCGCGCGTTCCCACATGCACGAACAGCTTCCGACTGCGCCTCTGTCCGATCCACCGCAATCGGCAAGCCAGGCGCGTTCCTTGGCCTTTGACGTTTTCTCGGACGCTTTCTTCAGTTCCTTGGCAGCATAGTCAAGGTCTTTTGAGGTGCTCTCGATGGCATCGGTCGAGATCTCTGACCCTTTGAGCGCGGCGAAGTCCGATTCGGATGTCCTGGGCACGGCAAGCGCCGTGCCGGTATAGGTCACACTATCGGTATCCTGCGCCGACACCGCCTGCGTGGCACGCGCGGCGATCAGATACGGCAGAGCCGTCTCAATTTTCTGTAAGCCTTCCGATGCGCTTTTGGCAAACTTGTTGCGCGTTTTAATGATCTCAATCCCGGTGTCGACCATATTGCCGGCAACTGATTCGGCACCTGGGATGAGGATGGCGACCAGGCCCGTCCCGATTGTGGCAAACCCCGCCAGCCCCAGACTCAAGATGCTCGCATCAACCACCGTGGCAGCCGTGTGATAGGACGACACTACGTTGGCACCCGCCAGCGCGCCGCTATCGGCCGCCACCTGGGTATCCCCGGCACGCGACATGCTCCATATCGCCGCGGTCGACGAAAACAACAACGTGAGCACAACTAGGATGACCACGGCAGAAGAAAGCGTGGTGTAGGCACCGTCTTCGATAAACAGATCGACACCGGCGCGGCCCATAAAGCCGCCTCGTTTGCGATGGCAGCTCGGACGGCGCGCCAAAACGCATCTAGACCAGAAACGCTTAATCCCATGCAGCAATCCACGAATCATAATCTCCCTCCAGCCATTCGGGACGCGATTGATACGAGACATCGACCTTGAGCTCAACGTAGCCGCCCTCGGCGGTACCACCCATAGCCTGCGCAAACGCACCGATCACAGGCAACGGCTTGACCTCGCCGGAAACGGACACGGACGAGACGCCACCCGCACCGGCCCGGCCAAGCTCGATATCCCACGACAACGGCCCGCCGGCATGAAAGATCGAAACGTTGGGCACTGCGGCAAGCCGGCGGCGGGCGAACTCCTTAAGATCGTCGTCCTCCGCCGTCGTCGTGGTCATGAGCCGCGCGGTCTCGGCGGCGGCAGACTCCATGACCGCGCGCGTATAAAGCAGGCACACCGGTTGCAGTGCGAGAAGGATGAGCGTCAGAAACGTCGGCAGCAAAAAAGCGGCCTCGACCGTAGACTGCGCCCGGTCCTCGCGCGCGATATCAATACAACGCGATGTCCTTAGCGCCCGCAGCGGCGTCGATAACCGACGTCGAGGCAACGCCATGGGATGCCGCCCGCTCAACCAGCGCCGCCAAGCGTCCATCGGTGCCAGCACGCCAAAGTCCCGCAATCGCCAGCACGATCGATAGCAGCGCCACCGTGACGATGGCGTATTCCACAGTCGCTTGGGCAACCTCTTCACGCAGAACGCCATGCATTTCACGATCCCTCCTTTGAGCTTATTGTTTGCGGGACCAGGCGCACCGCGCGCAGACGACACGAAGCATCGCCGGTATCCGCGGCAACCGTCACCATATCGACCCAGCCGCGCCCATCGCGCACGATGGCGCCCCATACGTTGCCCTTAATATCGAGATAGCCGCTCAGGGCGAGCTGGGACGTTGGCACCTCGCGGTAGGCGCGTAACATATCCGCCGCTGCCTCGGTCATCGGTCGGTCCTCGGACCATGCAAGCCGGACCGCAATCGCGTTGTCCTCAGGCAAATCCGTCGCAGCGCCAGACCGCTTGTCGAGCGTCCGCAGAAAGGTTTGCGCCGTGACAGCGACATCCGAATCGTCCGCATCTCGCATCTCATCTTTTTGAGACGCCACCGCCGAATCTGAGCCCGAATCGAAGGCGGCCCCAGGACGCTGCTGCCGCGCGGCGTTAAGCCCCCAAAGCACCGCCGCTATCGCCACGGTCAGGCAAGCAAACACCAGCAGCACCCCGATGGGGCGCTCGCCCTCTACAGGCTGTTGATGCCCTCGCTGATCGCATCCCATAGCTCTTTAACCTTGCCCTTAAATGCGACGATGGCGATAATCGCGATCACCACGAGCACGCCGACCAAGATGGCATACTCGGTGGTACCCTGTGCACTCTCCTCCTGCAGTAGCTCCTTGGCGCGTTGACGAACATGTGCCGCCCGGCAAAACGCCCAGCCCTGGACCTTGCCAGCAGCGTCAGTCATCGTGTTCATGTATTCCTCCCTACATCATCCCGCCTGCTCCCAGCAGCGGGCCCAATATGGACAGAAGCAACGCCGGCAAGATGAGCGTGCCGGTGGGAATCAGCAGCTTGACGGGCGCACGCTCGATCTCGCGCTCGACCGCAGCGCGATGAGCCGCACGGATCTCGCGACTTTGAGCGGCCAGCGTCTCGGCAAGTGGGGCACCCAGGGCGAGCGCCTGCCCCACCGTGATGGCAAAGGTCTCGAGCGCTCGCACGTCCAGGTCGCGCGCGGCGGCCAACAACTCGTCCTCACGCGTGCCCACGCCCACCTGCCACGCCATGCAGGCCCGCTCAAGGCGAAGAGCCAGCACTGACCGGCGGTTGGCGCAGAAAATCTCAAGCGCCGCATCAAACGAAAGACCGGCCGAAAGACCCAAGCGCACAACATCGATCATCTCGGACACTTCGCCGAGCGAAACTCGCGCCGGGCCGCCCGCTCCAACCGCGCCCTTCACTCGCGCGGTCAGGGCATCGACCACCGAGCGACCCGCGGTAGCGACCAGCACCGCCTCGCGCTTGCAGGCCCCTGCGATCTTGCGCGCATCCGCCCGATCCAAACCCGTCGCGACAAATACACTCAGGGCGCACAGGCAAGCCGCAACTGCAACCGGGGCGCTCATAGCTCCACCCGCATAATGCGCCGGATAACCACCAGGGCAACGGCGTTGAGGGCAAGACCCAGCACCACAGCGCCCGCGCCGGCAGGCGTCGCAAGACCGCGACGAAAATCTGCCGAAAGCAGCGCCAACACCGCGCACATGCCCGCCGGCATCGCCGCGACCATATGCGCAGACATGCGAGCCTGCGACGTCTTAACATCCAGGCGGCGCTTGAGCTCAATGCGCTCCCCCACCATGCTCGACGCCTCGGACAGTAAGTCGGCAAGCGGAGCGCCAGTGCGCTGAGACACCTTAAGCGCCAAGGTCACAAGCGAAAGGCCGGGGGCATCGATGCGCACAAGCAAGTCATCGAGCGCGTCGGTCGCCGAGATGCCGCATTCGATCGCCGCCGCCACCCGCAAAAACTCGGTATGCACCGGCTCTTGCGCATGAGCGCCCACAAAGCGCATGCCCTGGGCCAGCGAATGTCCCGAGGCAAGCGACATGGAAAGTGCGGTAAACGCCTCAGGCATGGCCTCTTCTGCATCGTGTTGCTCGCGCCGGCTCTCAAAGCCATCCCGAGCGGCGCCAACGGCAATCGGAGCAACAAGTCCCAAGGCAAATCCGAGGGGCGATAACGACACCATCGTTAGTAAAACGCAGCAGACACCGCTCGATAGCAGCAGAAACGCCAAACGCCCCGAAGCATCTTCGATCACGAGGCCAAGGCGATGCGCCGGAGCCAGCGATGTCCACGAACGGGCGATCTTTTTCAGCAGATCGTTTTCCACCAGCTCACGCGGCAGCCTCTCTGCCACCGTCTCGAGCGCCTGACGCGCCAGCTCCGCCGGCGGCACGCGCGGCGCACGAGGCTCCGCCCCACACGCTACCGCGGCAGAAAGCCCTGTCAAACCCCCTACGACGAGGGGCACAACGATCTCCACTCGTCCACCTCCTCTTGCGTGAGCGTTCCCGAGCGCAGGCCCTCTGCGATAAACGGAGGCTCGCGATCGAGCGTCCAGACGTGCGTGGCAGCATCGAACGTCACGTAGCGCTCAAGCTCCACGCCACCCGATGCGCCGCGTCGCACCCCCGAATAGGAGGACACGAAACGGCTGCCGTCCGCATGGCGCTCGGACATCACGATGCCGTCGAGCGCCATGGCAATCTGCTCCTCGATAAGCTCGCTCGGCAGATCGATGCCATAGCGCGCAAGCAGCGTCAAACGCACCACAGTCTCCTGCTCGGTGCCCGCATGAAGCGTGGTGAGCGACCCATCGTGCCCGGTGTTCATGGCCTGCAGCATGTCGCAACATTCCGCACCGCGCACCTCGCCCACCACAATACGGTCGGGACGCATACGCAGGGCGTTGGTCACCAGGTCGCGGATTGTCACCGCGCCCTCGCCCTCAATTGAAGCCTCGCGCGCCTCCAGGCGAACCACATGCGGGTGATGCGCAAACTTGAGCTCGGCGGAGTCCTCGATCGTCACGATGCGCTCGCCGGTGGATATCTCGCACGATAGCGCGTTGAGCAGTGTGGTCTTGCCCGACCCCGTGCCACCTGCAACCGCCAAATCCTGGCGCAGCGATACCGCACACGAAAGCAGCTGTGCATACCAAAGCGGTAGCGACCCCAGACCCACAAGCTCGTCCAACGAACAGATGCGGTCTGAGAACTTGCGGATGGTGAGGATCGGCCCATCGATCGCCACAGGCGGAATCACCGCGTTGACGCGATAGCCCGTCTTGAGGCGAGCGTTGACAATGGGGCTGCGCTCGTCGATGCGCCTGCCCAGCGGCGAGATGATGCGGTCGATGAGCACGCGGATTTGCTCGTCATCCTCAAACGCATGCTCGATGGGATATAAGACGCCGCCGCGCTCAAAGAAAGCCGATCGGCAGCCGTTGACCATGATCTCGGTGACGGTGTCGTCCTCGATGAGCGGCTGCAGCGGGCCCAGGCCCACCACGTCATCCAAAATCTCGTCAATGATAGTCTCGCGCTCGGGCGTCGCGAGATCGGTCGGCTCCTCAACATTGAGCGCCGCCTCCACCGCGGGACGCAATTCCGAGCGGGCAAGTGCCGGGTCGATATAGGCGCTGATACGCGCCACTTCGTCGTAACCCATGCGGTCCATCACGGCGCGCTTGGTGCGTCGTTTCACCGCGCGGCGACGCCCCGCATCTACAGGCGCTGCCGCCGCTGCAGCGCCGGCAGCCTTAATCCTTGTTTGCAGGCTCATCGCTGATCACCCTCGCGCGACCAGGGAAGGCGGATACGCGGGCGCTCGGTACGCGTTGCACGGTCGGCGACCATATCGCTCCAAGGGCCGACGGCGCACCCCAGTTCCACGAGCATCTCGCGCGTGGCCTCGCGCACGCTGGTCGCAAAAGCGCTGGTCTGGCCCACCGCTTCGTCAGCACGGCCGAATGCCATGAGCGCCGCCAAGTCCTGCCCGCCGTCGGCGATGCGGATCTTGGAACTCAACGCACAGGTAATCTCAAAGCGCATGGTGACATCCTCGTCGGCGCCGCGCGCGCCAAACCGGTTGAACACGGCGCTCATGCGCGTACGCGGCACGCCCACACGGCTCGCCAGCTCGATGACGCGTGCCGCGGACGTCGCAGACGACACCGATGGATCGCCCACGACCAGGCAGCGGTCGCTTGCCGCCACTGCGGCCGCCACGGCGTCGCCCCAAAAGACCGAGGTGTCGACAAGAACCACGTCGGATTCGCGACGCAAGACGTCGAGCAGCAGCTCCACCGGGCGCGCCATGAGCTCGGCCTGTTCGGGCGCGGCGACCGGGCCCCAAAGCGTGACGCCCGGAGCCACACGCATCGAGGCGGCCACGATGTCCGATTCGGCAAGTGCGCCCGCAGCCGATGGCTCGATAAGCGTCGCCATGTCATGCGGGGCATCGGCACCCAACAGGTCGTAGAGGTTTCCAAACATCAGGTCCAAATCGAGCACGGCAGCACGCAGGCCCAGCAGCGACGCCGCGTGCGCCATGGCGGCGACGATTGTCGACTTGCCGCAACCGCCCGAACCCGAGACGACGCAGACAACCGGGGCTCGATGCGACGGAGCGGCGGCATCCGCTGGCGACGCGGGGGCAGGCGACGCGGGCACGGACGGCAACGCCCCCGTCTCCCCGGCAGCGCTCATATGCTGCGCCCAAGCCGGCATGGCAGGTTGCTCGGTCTGCGGGACCGAGTCTGGAGACTTCACGGTCGCATCGACACGCACGCTGTCGCTCCCGGCAAGCCCCTCCACCTCGTCGAGTTCATCGACCAGGCTTACGCCATGCACGTATCCCATATCTACAGCTAAAAGATCCTCGCCATACGGCACCGGCTCTCCGACTTCATCGTATGCAAGGGGGTCCCGGGGACACCGACCATGCTCGGCTTCCGCTTTTCCACAATCATCAACACGCGGGCCTCTTGTAGCGCGAGGCGCCCCGGGTTCCCTATCAACAAAAGCATCGGGCTCAATCGTCAGACACCGGTCGTAATCAACCGTTCCCTCGCCCGCGCGCCCGTTGCCGCATATGCTGCGCGCAGCGATAACCTCGGTCGCCCCCGCGCGAAACAGCCTCTCGATATCCGAAGGATCGAGCGTCTCTATCAGTACGACCACGCGACTCACGCGGCCCTCGGCCGTCAGACGCGCAACGGTCTTTCGCACGTCTTCGGCATCGAACAGGGCTGCCGCGATAATCGCCGCCCCGCGGCGCGACGGAAACGCCCGCGCCATGGACACCAGCCCATCCAGGTCGCCCACGCGAAGCACCTGCGCGCCCGCATCGCGGCCCTCGACTTCCCGCTGCAGCAATCCGTAATCACCGCACGCGCAGCATGCAAGCCAGATCGCCTTCATCACTCGTCGCCTCCGCTCTTTTTGCCGCGCACCGTGGCGGGGATCGTCAAACTGACCGTCCCCTTACCCGAGGCCCCCAGCAATTCCTTAACGTCTTCGGGGTCGGCCGCCAGAGTCACCCATTCGATCTTGCCTTCGCGCGTGGTGCCGGCCACTTCGCTGGTATCGATCACGCGCGCGCCACACAGCCGATCGGTCACGCCATCTTTTTGCACGTACACGTCCACATAGCTGCCCACGCCCGTGGCGCCGCCGACCGAGTGCTCGGCATCGACCGCCACCGAAACGGCAACCTTGCCTTTGGGCACCTCGAGCTTGTGGCTTTCGGCCTTGGTGTAGACATCGCAAATCACGGCATTTTTAGGGATGCGCGAGGTCGTCACGTCGCCGCGCACCTGGCGCAGCTCGGTCGCCGCATCGCGCGGCAGCAGACTCGCCAGCCATTCCTGGGTTATGACATTGGTCTCGTCGAGGGTCTCGCCCGCATCGATATCACGCGCCGCGACGCACACCTCGACGCGATCGCCGCCATACTTGGCCAGCGTCTCGGCCTGGGCCTGCTCTGCCTGCGAGCGAATCGATGACGCGTAAACCATACAGAGCAGCGCGGCGAGCACGCCCGCGATCAGACTGATGGCAATGCGCTTGCTCTTGTTCACGGCCGCTCCTCTCAAGGTAGCACCGGGCGGATGCCCGTACCACCATTGTCCGAGCGAGCAAGCGGCAAAACGACGCGATCGCAATCTTGGTTTTGAGTGTCAAACCAATTGCCGACCAAAAGCTGACCGACCCGTCAAGCTCGTGGCAAGGTTTTGGTCAGCACGTCGGCAAAACGCACATTTAAGGACGCATCGGCAATAAAAAAGCCGCCTCCCGTACCGTTGGGAGACGGCTGTCATAGCCACATTCAATTACAGATGAACATCGGGATCGAGCATCTGAGCACTCACGCGCATGGATGACGCCAAGTTTTGGAACGTCTCCAGACGCAGGCTGTCAATCTGTCCCGCGTCCTCGGCCTCGCGAACGGCACAACCCGGCTCATGGGTGTGTGTGCAATCGCCAAACCGGCACGCGCGCGACGCCTCGACGATCTCGGGAAACGCGCGGGCCAACCCCCGCTCGTGGCCCACAAGCGGCAGGCTCCGCAGACCCGGGGCATCGGCGATCACGCCGGCTTCGCCCGGCAGTACCACCATCACGCGCGCGACCGTGGTGTGACGACCCTGATCATCGCGCTCACGCACGCCGCCGGTCGCCAATGTATCGTGACCCAGCAGCGCGTTGAGCAGCGTCGATTTGCCGGCACCCGACTCGCCCAGGATCATGGCGCAGCTCCCGGCGGGCACGCAGGCGCGTACCTCGTCCAGGCCACGACCCTCGGCAGAGGACGTCACGATCACGCGCACGTCCGGACCCACCAGGCGGTGTACGCGGTCCAGATCGCGCTCGAGCTCATTGGCGTCGCAGCGGTCGGCCTTGGTGAGTACCACCACCGGCTCGGCATCGCAGTCGAGCGCCAACACCAGCGAGCGCGCCACGCGGTCGAGCAGCACCTCGCCGGCGCCGAGCGCCTGCACGATCAGCACGCTATCCACGTTGGAGCAAAGTACCTGACGCTCGCCGCGAGCGCGACCGCGCCAACGCTCAAAACTCGTGCGGCGTGGCAGCACGCACTCGATCACGCCCATGTCATGCCCGGGCGCACGGCGCACCGCCACGCGGTCGCCCACGGCGGGCAGCAGAACCTCATCCTCGCCACGCGACTTGGCAAACCCCACGGCATGCTCGGCACGAAAGGTGTCGTCGGCAGTCGCCACCAGCGGAAACCCGCGATCCAGGCGCACCACGGCACCAAGTTGCATCTGCTCGGGCTCCTCGGCCTGGGCACAAAAATCATCGAAGGCAGCCTGCTGAGCCCCATCGATAGGCAGGTCGTCGAACGCCGGAACATCCTGCAGCGCGTCGAGCCCCGGCACGCTTGCCAGCAGTTCCTCGGCAGACGCGGGGGCTTCGGTCGCGAGCTTCCGACGACGATCGCGCTTAGCCCGCGCCCCCGTCGTCTTTTTCTTCGCCTTAGCCTTAGCCTTGCCCACAGATGCCTCCCAGCACAAAACCACACAACTGAGCAGGTATTTTAAATCAAAAAGAGCTGGCCGGGCAAAGCCCGACCAGCTCACAAACTTTCCCTCAGCCCTTTATCATCCGCGCAGGAGAAAAGCCAGCAAGGATACCGCAGGGCCCGCCCGCCGGGAGGGGTTTCCTAAGGGCACATCCCGCAGCCGCAAAGCGGCGAGGACGTGCCCGTGGAAACCCCGCAGGCGGTCGGGCCCGGACAGGTACGTTACTCCTTCTCCACCGCGCGCATGATCGCCTTGTAGATCTCCATCAGCGGGATGATCAGGAAGGCAAGGCCCAACGCGGCGATGACACCCTTGAGCTCAAGCGTCACGGGACCAAAGAACATCTCGGCAAGCGTCGGCTGAACGGTCACGATCACCGTCAGCACCAGCGCCAGCGCGGCAGAGGCCCACAGCCACTTGTTCTGCTTCTTCATGCTAAACAGCGACGCACGACGGCTGCGCATATTGAAGCAGTGGAAGATCTCGACCATGTTGAGCGTGATGAAAGCCATCATCACGCCTTCCTCGTCGGCATTGCCGGCGATCATATCGGCGATGTGGATGTAGCCCATGTCAAAGTACACGCCCACAAAGAAGCTCGCCAGCACCAGCACGGTGATGATCAAGCCCTGGACCACGCAGTCCAGGCCCATATTGCCGGCAAAGACACCATCCTTGGCGTTGCGCGGCTTGCGCTTCATGATGTCGCCCTCGGCATCCTCCATGCCCAGCGCGAGCGCGGGGAAGCAGTCAGTGACCAGGTTCACCCACAGCAGCTGCACCGGCTGGAAGATGGTAAAGCCGATGAGCGTGGCGATAAACACCGAGAATACCTCGGCAAGGTTGGCCGAAAGCAGGAACTGGATGACCTTGCGGATGTTGTCGTAGATGCGGCGACCCTCTTCGCAAGCACCGATGATGGTGGCGAAGTTGTCGTCGGCGAGCACCATGTCGGCGACGTTCTTGGTGACGTCGGTACCGGTGATGCCCATGCCAACGCCGATGTCGGCGCGCTTGATGGACGGGGCATCGTTGACGCCGTCGCCCGTCATGGCCACGATCTGGTCGCGCGACTTCCAGGCCTCGACGATGCGGGTCTTGTGCTCGGGCTGGACGCGAGCGTACACGCCGTAGTCCTCGATGTGCGCGTCGAGCTCCTCGTCGCTCATGCGATCGAGATCGGCACCGGTGATGGCATGGCTGCGATCGGTGACGATTCCCAGCTGCTTGGCAATGGCCACGGCGGTGTCGATATGGTCGCCCGTGATCATGACGGTGCGAATACCGGCATCATGGGCCTCGCGGATGGCGTCGGCGACCTCGGGGCGGACAGGGTCAATCATGCCGGACAGGCCGCAGAAGACCAGGTCGTGCTCGAGCGCAGCGGGGCTGCAGTCTGCCGGAACCTCGGTGTAGGTGCGGCTTGCCAGCGCCAGCACGCGCAGGGCCTCGTCGGCCATGGCCTTGTTGGCGGCCACGAGCTCGGCACGACGCTCCTCGGTCAGGGGGACGACCTTATCGCCCTCGTAGATGTGGGTGCACAGGCCGATCACCACGTCGGGCGCGCCCTTGGTGTACTGCTCGTACTCGCCGTCCAAGGTCTCGACGACCACGGACATCATCTTGCGGCCCGAGTCGAACGGGGCCTCGCCCACGCGCGGGTGCTCGGCAGTCAGGCCAGTGAGACCAGCCTTGCCGGCATCGTTGACGAGCGCGCACTCAGTCGGCTCGCCCACGGCCTCGCCCAACTCCTCGTCCCACTGGGCGTCGGAGCAAAGGGCCATACCGGCCAGGAACTTCTCCTTAGGCGCAGCGAGCTCGTGCTTGACGACGGTCATCTTATTTTGGGTAAGGGTACCGGTCTTGTCGGAGCAGATGGTCTGCGTGCAGCCGAGGGTCTCGACGGCAGAGAGCTTACGGATAATCGCCTGGCGCTTGGCCATCTTGGTCACGCCGAGAGACAGCACGATGGTCACGACGGCGACCAGGCCCTCGGGGATGGCAGCAACGGCGAGCGAGACGGCGACCATAAAGGTGTCGAGCAAGGCAGTCGGGTCGGTAAGGACGTTGCCCACGCCGTGGCGGAGGATATCAACGCCAAAGATCACGACGCAGATGATAATCACCATGATGGTGAGGATGCGGCTGAGCTCGGCGAGCTTCACCTGCAGCGGCGTGAGCTCTTCCTTGGCCTCGGCCAGGGCGCCGGCAATCTTGCCCATCTCGGTATCCATGCCGGTACCGACCACGACGGCGCGGCCGCGACCGTACACCACGGTGGAACCCATGTAGCACATGTTCTTGCGGTCGCCGAGCGGCACGTCATCGGTGCCCGCGGCAAGCTCGATCACGTTGGCGTGCTTCTCTACGGGAACGGACTCGCCGGTGAGTGCGGCCTCTTCGATCTTCATCGTGGCGCTCTCGAGCACGCGGCAGTCGGCCGGGACGGAGTCGCCCGCCTCGAGCATGATCACATCGCCGGGCACGAGCTCGGCGCTCGGCAGGTGCACGAGCTTGCCGTCGCGCAGCACCTTGGACTGCGCCGCGCTCATCTCCTGCAGGGCCTCGAGGGCCTCTTCGCTCTTGGCTTCCTGAACCACGCCCAGCACCGAGTTGACGATAACGACGAACATGATAATGACGACATCGGCAAAGTCGGGCTCGCCCTTGACCATGCCCGTGAGCGCACTGATGACGGCGGCAACGATCAGCATGATGACCATGGGGTCGGCCATCTGCTCAAAGAAACGCTTCCACAGCGGCGTCTTCTCGGCTTCCTCGAGCTTGTTAGGGCCTGTCTTGGCAAAGCGCGACGACGCCTCGCTGGTGCTCAGGCCGAGGTTCTCATCGACACCTTGGTCGCTGAGCACCTCCGCCGCGGCGGACAGGTATTCCTTTTGCATATAGAGTCCCCTCCTGGGATTCGGGCCACTCAGCAGATTGATGCCCGATCATAATTCCCAGGAGAAGGGCAAGGGCTCATCAAGGCTGCCGTGCTGAGCGGCAGTTGATAGTGGGGCTATGGTACCCCAAAGCGACGCGTCTAGCCAAAACAATCCATTTGGAAATAGGGTCCATTCGCAACGATGCAGACCGTATGATGCTCAACATTGATAAAACGTTTTTTCTTCGGCGCATCATCAAACTGAAATATCGCCCAGATAGCAGCGGTTAGAACGGTTGGTAAAGTTTTTGCATATACCGTTTTTCCGCAAAAAATGAACTTCTAATTCGGCATACGGTCGATTTTTTGGGGTATTCGGTCGTCATTTCGTTATAATCATCTCAGTTTTATTTCTTATGGTTTATCTATCAGCGCAAGACGATGTCAGATGGAGGTCTGAATGTACAAGCGCACTAAGATTGTATGCACCATGGGTCCCGCCTGCGATAGCGACGAGACCATCCGCGAGATGATCAAGGCGGGCATGAACGTCGCCCGTTTTAACTTCTCGCACGGCTCCTACGACGAGCACCACGGTCGCATCGAGCGCGTCCGTCGTATTTCCAAGGAGCTTGGTATGCCCGTCGGCATCCTGCTCGACACCAAGGGCCCCGAGGTCCGCACCGGCCTTCTGGTTGACGGCAAGAAGGTTGCCGTCAAGACCGGCGACAAGATCGTCGTTACTGCTCAGCCCACGACCGAGGATTTCCACGGCACCGCTGAGCACATCTCCCTTGACTACCTGGCTCTGCCCTCCGAGGTCGAGAAGGGCTCCCTCATCCTGATCGATGACGGCCTGGTTGCCCTTGAGGTCGAGTCCGTCAGCGGCCAGGACATGACCTGCGTCGTCAAGAACGACGGCCTGATTGGCGAGCGCAAGGGCGTCAACATGCCTAATGTCAACATCTCGCTGCCCGCCATCACCGAGCGCGATCGTCAGGACATCCTCTTTGGCCTGACCGAGAACATCGACTACATCGCCGCTTCCTTCATCCGTGACGGCGAGTCCGTCCGCGGCATCCGCGAGCTTTGCCGCGAGAACGGTGGCGAGCACGTGACGATCTTCCCGAAGATCGAGTGCGCCCTGGGCGTCGAGAACTTCGACGAGATCCTCGAGGCTTCCGATGGCATCATGGTCGCCCGTGGCGACCTGGGCATCGAGATCAAGCCCGAGCTCGTTCCCCACATCCAGAAGGAGATCATCGCCAAGTGCAACGCGGCCTACAAGCCCGTTATCACCGCTACGCAGATGCTCGACTCCATGCAGCAGAACCCGCGTCCGACGCGCGCCGAGGTTGCCGACGTTGCTAACGCTATCTACGACGGCACCGACGCCGTTATGCTGTCCGGCGAGTCCGCTGCCGGTAAGTACCCGGTCGAGGCCGTCAAGATGCAGGCCAGCATTGCTCTCGAGACCGAGAAGTACCTCCCGGCTCACGCTCCGCTCGAGATTCCGGCCGATGCCCACGGCACCCGTGTTGTTAACAACGTTGTGGGTATGTCCGCTGTGAACATGGCTACCACCGTTGGCGCCAAGTGCATCACCGTGCCGACGACCACCGGTCGTACCGCTCGCCTGATCTCGCACTTCCGTCCCAACATGCCGATCTGCGCGTTCTCCCGCCACGAGTGGGCCGTCCAGCAGATGATCATGTACTGGGGCGTTATCCCGCACCAGGCCGAGATTACCCAGGGCACCGTCAACGGCACGATCGTCAAGGCGATCGAGACCGCTAAGGAGCTCGGCTACGTCGAGGCCGGCGATTTGACCGTCGCTACCGCCGGCGATCCCCGCATGAGCGTCCAGCTCGAGGACAAGGTCTCCTCGACCAACGTCGCTTACGTCGCTCAGGTGCGCTAAAACGCACTTGCAAGTACATTTGCATTGCAAAGGGCCCGGAAGGCGAAGCCTTCCGGGCCCTTTTTCTGTACGTCGATGCCTCCTGCACGGCATGACACGCAACCAGCTGCTTATGGCATGCTATGAAATGTGCAGCTCGTTTGCCGTGTTTACGCCCTGCGACGGGAGCTGTTAGTCAGTTGGGATGAGCCGTTCACCGTCAAGCCGGCCGGCTAGCAGCTAGCGATCAGGGGCAGAGCGGGCGCACCGGGTGATGCGACGCGGGCGGCAAATCCCGCCTCGGTTAGCTCGATGACCTCGGTAAACGTTGCATCGAAAAACTCCTCGGTTAGCAAGCGATACGGCGGATGATTGGGCTCGCCGGGGTTTTCGCGTACAATCTCGTGCATAACGCCGATGGTCTTGAGCACATACTCCTTATGAATGGGATACTGACCAAAACGCGCCGCCGCAGTATACAGGCGATCGGTCGCGCGCGGAATCGAAACAATGCTGAGCGTCTTGCCAAACCAGTCAAAGTCACCTTGCTTTTTAATGCGGAACTCCTCACACGGCTTGCCGCCGTGCGCCTCCAGGTACTGATTCACGCGCGTATTCCACACGGTATCCGCCACCAGATGCGACCAGACGCCCAGCGTCAGATCGAGCAGCGACTGCGCCACGTCATCGGGCGCGAGCGAAAGCTCGCTAGCACCGGGACCGGCAACCGGCTCGGCGTCCTTGTAGCGTTGGGGATAATGCACCCGATTGAGTCGCTCGCGCTCCTCGGCGATCGAGGTCGCGGCAGCCGGCGTACCAACAGGCGCCCCTTTGAGCAGCGGCGCCACATAGGTATCCCAGAACTCATGCTCGCGCGGCTTAGGGATAGGCTCGGGCTTTGCAAAGTGCGTAATGCGGTACGGAATGGGATCGGCGATGCCAGGGACCATATAGCCCACGAAGATATCCGGAACCACGCAGCCAAACAAAAAGGCATTGCGGTCGCGCACGCTATTGGCAAGCGCACCGGTGCGCTCCAGCAAACGCTCCGTTTGAGCGATATGAATGTTCCAGCTTGGCATAGCCACCCCCATAAAAAACCTGGATAACTATACCATCACGGCAAAGCTGCGCGGGCGGCTACGCACGCTCTACGCAGCAACTAATCCGCAGCGCCGCTCTCGGTTCCATACGACGACACCGGCGCCTCGACCACGTGGTGATATCGATCGATATAGATGGCGCGGGCACCCAGACGTCGTACCAAATCCTGATGGTGCGTGCTCATCAAGACCGTCTTGCCAGCAGCAACATAGGCCAGTAGAAAGTTGACCACGATGTCGCACGAGTCCTCGTCAAGTCCGTTGGTAGGCTCGTCGAGCACCAGGATATCCGGGTTCATCGACACGACGGCAGCCAGCGCCACGCGCTTCTTTTGCCCGCCCGAAAGCTGATAAGGCGAGGCGTCGACCAGATCGGCAACCTGGAACAGCTCCATGGCATCGCGGACGCGGCGCTCGAGCTCGTCTGCCGGCAGCCCCATTTGAGCCGGGCCAAACGCGACTTCCTCGCCCACCGTGGCACAAAAAAGCTGTGCATCGGCGTTTTGGAACACAAAGCCCACGCGCTGATGGAACCGCTGGGCCGTCGCGGAATCCTTGAGATATGCCGCATCGACCGCATGCCCGTCAAACAGATACGTGCCCGCGTCCGCGGGCTCAAGGCCGTTAATAAGGCGCATAATCGTCGTCTTACCGCAGCCGTTGGGACCGAGCAGGGCAACGAGTTCACCACGAGCGACCTGCAGCGACACGCCATCGACAACCGTATGCCCCGCATAGGAGAACACTACGTCGCGCAGCTCGATGAGCGGCGCGACCTCGGCGCCGCCCGCACCGTTCGTGCCCGCCGCACTATTCATATCGATCGTCAAAACGTCGCCCTCCCTCATTTGCATCCCCAGTCGGAACCAGCAGCGCCTACAGCACGGCGCACAACACTGCCAGCAGCGCCACGCCGGCCGCATAGACCGCATCGCGCCAGGCAAACCCGGCGCGCACGGGAGCCGGATACGCACCGGCAAAGCCGCGGCAGAGCATGGCCTCGTCCATCGCGCGGCTACATTCCATCGCCTTGATAAACGTCATGCCCATAATACCCGCGACCGAATCGGTGC
>UQKV01000022.1 GCA_900541665.1 uncultured Collinsella sp. | reverse complement strand
CGCTAGGCCCTACCTGCGTCCCATCTCGAAGATGCTTGCGGTGTCGGAACCCGCATCGATGACGGATGGAACCGGCTCTTCCAAAAACGTAGTTCGTGGCGATGTCTCTTCCGTCGGCGCGTCAACAGGCTCGCCGAGCGCTAGGAAGAACCTCATCACGTGCTCAATTCTCTGTTGCAGGGACTCGCTCAGCTAGCCGTAGGAGGCCGCCAGCCGCACCTCCTTGGCCAATTCCGCCATCGAGTCCCTCAGTGCCTTCTGCACGCTCACGGAGGGCCTCACCTCGACCTGGGTATCGGTGAGCTTGGCGATGATGTAGTCCTGCCTGTTCATGCCGCTCCAGGCTGCCATCTCGCATATGAGCTTGCGCTCCTCGGGCGTGCAGCGGAACGCCATCGTCTTGCTGCGCTTGCGGGCGCTGTTCTCGCACGGCATCCTTCTTACCCCCTCGCCCCGTCGAGCGCGGCGGCCATCTCGTCCTGCTTCGTGGGGAACAGGTGCGCGTAGCGGTAGGTGATGTCCACCGCCTCGTGGCCCATGCGCTCGGCGATGGCCAGCGCGGAGAAGCCCATCTCTATCAGCAGGCTCACATGGCTGTGGCGTATGTCGTGTATGCGGATGCGCTTCACGCCCGACGCCTTGCACCCGCGCTCCATCTCGTGGGCCAGGAAGTGCTTGGTCACGGCGAACAGGCGCTCGTCGGGGGCGACGTCGTCGCGCATCTCGATGAAGTCCGCCATCTCGTCGCGCAGGAAGGCGGGCATGACGATCGTGCGCACGGACTTGGGCGTCTTGGGGTCGGTCACGGTGTCAACGCCGTTGAGGCTCTGGTACGACTTGTTGATGCGCAGCCGCGAGCTCTCCAGCATGAAGTCGGACGGCGTGAGCGCCAGGAGCTCGCCGCAGCGTATGCCCGTCCAGTAAAGCAGCTCGAAGGCGTGGAATGAGAGAGGCTTGTCCATGACGGCCTCGCTGAACCTCAGGTACTCGTCCTTGGTCCAGAACTGCATCTCGCCGCCCTTCTTCGAGCCTATCTTGTCGACCCTGCGCACCGGGTTGTCGCTGAGGCCGTAGTAGCGCTCGGCGTGGTTGAAGATGGCGTTGAGCTGGTTGTTCACTGTGCGCAGGTACGTCGGTGCCCAGGGCTTCCCGTCGGCGTCCCGGTGCTCGGTGAGCTCGTTTTGCCACCTGATGACGTCGATCGGCCTCACGTCGCACATGCGCATGTCCCCGAAGAACGGCACGAGCTTGTCGTTGATGATGTACTCCTTGGTGATCCACGTGTGCTCGCGTATGCGCGGCTTCACCTCGGAGGCGTACACCTCGACGAACTCGGAGAACGTCATGTCCATGGCCCCGCCGTTCAGGCTCTTGAACTGGCTCTCCCACACTGCGGCCTCCACCTCGGAGGAGAAGCCGCGCTTCGTCTTGTGGCGCTTCGAGCCGCGGGCGTCGCGGTAGTAGCACTGCACGTAGAACGTGCCGTTGTTGCCATCCTTGTACACGGGCATGTCAGTCCACCTCCGGGAAGTACAGGGCGTCGAAGACGTCGCTTCGGACGCGCCCGCGAATCACCACGCGCCCTCGCGCCTCCTGCTCGGCGTTTATCCTCCTGATCACCTCGTAGGCGCTGCCTTTCTTGATCCTCAACAGCTCCGCGACCTCGTCGGCGTCCAGCATGTGCGGCCTCGGCGTCTTCGCCACCTTCTCGTCCATGGCTCCTCCCATCAATAGCGTACAGATACGTACGGTTTACAGATTCAGAGTAAACGTACATATCTGTACTGTCAATAGAATTGCGTACATTTGCGTACGCTGATAAGATGTGCTGGTACGTATTTCCAGGAGGAGGGCGCATGTCCGTAGGCGAGAACATAAGGCGTTACCGCAAGTCGCGCGGCATGACGCAGGCTCAGCTGGCCGAGGCCGTCGGCCTGACCGAGGGGGCCGTGCGCCATTACGAGAGCGGCATCCGCGCCGTCAAGCCCGAGCTGCTCGAGTCCATCTCCGCCGCGCTCGGCGTTTCCGTCAACGCCCTCAAGTATTACGGCGTCGAGACCGCGGGCGACCTCATGTCGCTTCTCGTGCGGCTCGAGGACTCCTTCGGCATCGTGCCCGCAGCCGACGGATCGGGCCTCTCCCTGAACCCCAAGGCGCCGCACGCGCCCAAAGCCGCGATGGCGATCGAGCTGTGGGCCGAGAAGCGCGCGCAGCTCGAGAACGGCGAAATCGACGCCGCCGAGTACGAGGACTGGAAAGCCTCGCTGTAGCGGCTCTCTGCATTTTGCAACCAGCGCAACCGAATCAGGACGCCAAGCTAGGCGGTGAGCGTTGCGCGTTCCTGCGCATGCTGAGTTTTTACTCCCCATTGAATGCAAAGGCATTTTCGGCGCACCTGGGGAGTAAATGACGCGGTGGCTTACACGGCGGCACACTACAGCACACCGCGGCATTTCCCCTGATTACTCCTGTTTTCATTGAGACGGCGAGATTCTTTACTCCCCATTAACCACCTGGGGAAACGCCGTGCGGAGACCGCAAAAATGTCCATTGAGTTCGATTTGAGTTTCACGGGCCCCGAAACGGCCCCGTTTCGTCCTCGGGGACAAAAACCGAGCGCCTACTCACTTGGAATAAATCCTTACTCCCATTCTTCCGAATACCGCCCCGTGCCTTGTTGTCTTGAAACACGGGGGGAGTAAATGGCGAAATCGCAGGTAAAAGGGAGTAAAACGGCAAAGAAAAAGCCTCCGTCCCAACATGGGAACGGAGGCTAGATTATCGTATTTACTCACCGCTGTTGCTGGCGGCTTTGCCGTGAGTCGCATACGAAACGAAACTCAACGGCACAGTGCAGCACTCAAAAGAGCAAGCCAAAGCCCTGTCGGCTTACTCCCACTCGATGGTCGCGGGCGGCTTGGACGTGATGTCGTAGCACACGCGGTTGGCGCCGGGAACCTCGGCAACGATGCGGCCAGAGATGCGGGCCAGGACATCGTAGGGTAGCTTGGCCCAGTCGGCGGTCATGGCATCGCTGGACTCGACGGCGCGCAGGATGATCGGGCGCTGGTAGGTGCGCTCGTCACCCATAACGCCAACGGACTTGATGTCGGGCAGGACCGCAAAGTACTGCCAGCAGCTGTGCTCGGAGTTGCGCTCGCCGGTCTGCTCAAACAGACGCTGGTTGTAGGCGTCGAGCTCCTCGCGCACGATGGCATCGGCGTTCTTGAGGATCTCGAGCTTCTCCTTGTCGACCGCACCGATGATGCGGATGGCCAGACCCGGGCCCGGGAAAGGCTGGCGGAACACGATGTGACCCGGCAGGCCCAGCGCCAGACCAAGCGCGCGAACCTCGTCCTTAAAGAAGTGATCGAGCGGCTCAATGAGGTCGAAGTGCACGCCTTCGGGGAACGGGATCAGGTTGTGGTGACTCTTGATGGTGGCCGTCTTGCCGCCCGTCTTGCGAGCGCCGGACTCGATGATGTCGGGGTAGATGGTGCCCTGAGCCAGGTACTTGACCGGCTTGCCATCGGTCTCGAGCTGCTGCGCCACGGCGAAGAACTCTTTCCAGAACTGCGTACCGATGATGCGGCGCTTCTCCTCGGGCTCGGTCACGCCGGCCAGGAGCTCGGCATAACGGTCCTCGGCGTGGACGTGGATAAAGTCGACGTCAAACTGCTTGGTGAAGACCTCCTCCACCTGCTCGGGCTCGCCCTTGCGCAGCAGGCCGTGGTTGATGAACACGCAGGTCATCTGCTTGCCCACGGCGCGGGCGCCCAGCGCGGCCACGACAGAGGAGTCGACGCCACCAGACAGGGCCAGAATCACGCGGTCGTCACCGACCTTCTCGCGGAACTCGGCCGTCATGGTCTCGACCAGATTGTCCATGCTCCAGTTGGGCTCCAGTCCGCAGATCTCAAACAGGAAGTTGCTCAGCAGCTGCTGACCGTACTCGGAGTGCTTGACCTCGGGGTGGAACTGCGTGGTGAAAATCTTGCGCTCGACGCACTCCATGGCGGCAACCGGGCACACGTCGGTGCTGGCGGTAACGGTAAAGCCCTCGGGCACCTCGGAAACGGCGTCGCGGTGGCTCATCCACACGGTTTGCTCCATGGGCGTGGAGTTAAAGAGCTTGGCACCAGCCGTGCGTGTGATGGTGGCGCGGCCATACTCGCCCACCTCGGAGTGGCCGACCTTGCCGCCGAGCGTTACGGCCGTGATCTGATGGCCGTAGCAGAAGCCCAGGACGGGAAGACCCAGGTCAAAGATAGCAGGATCGATGGACGGAGCGTCCTCGGCATACACGGAGGCCGGGCCACCAGAAAGGATGAGCGCAGAGGCATTCATCTCGCGAATCTCATCGGCCGAGATGTCGCAGGGGACAATCTCGGAATACACGTTGAGGTCGCGGACGCGACGGGCAATGAGCTGACCGTACTGCGCACCAAAGTCGAGTACGAGGACCTTTGCGGAAGCCTTTTGATCCATGGTTCCCCCTCTTGTTGGCGGGGAGCCGGTGCCCGCCCGCGCGAATGAACGAAAATATCTTTCATAGTGTACACGTTATATGGGGTTTCTCGTCCCTCGCAGCCATCAGCGCACGGCAAACGCACGACCTGCACCCTTTTTTGATGGCGATTGAAATGTTGCTAAACGTCACGGATGATGTAATACGTTTGAACATTGGACGCCCTGTGCCACAATACTGCCGAACGACTCCGCCTCTGCGGCGGCAAATACGATAGGAATATCAGCATGAAGCGCATCCTTCTCATCGCCACGGGCGGCACCATCGCATCAACCGAGGACGGCAACGGCCTCTCCCCCGCCCTGACCGGTGAGGAGCTCGCCCAGAGCGTCCCCGAGATCTCGGGCCTCTGCGAGCTCGACGTCGTGCAGCCCATGAACATCGACAGCACCAATATGCGCCCGAGCGACTGGATGCGCATCCGCGATGTCATCGTCGAAGGCTATGCCGATCACGACGGCTTCGTAGTCCTTCACGGCACCGACACCATGAGCTACACCGCGGCAGCACTTTCGTATCTGATCCAGGACAGCCCCAAGCCCATCGTGCTCACCGGCTCGCAAAAGCCCATGGGCAATCCCTTTACCGACGCCAAGCTCAATCTGTACCAGAGCCTGCTCTATGCGCTCGACGAGCATTCGCACGATGTTTCAATCGTGTTTGGCGGCGTCGCTATTGCCGGTACGCGCGCCCGCAAGCAGCGCACCATGAGCTTTAACGCGTTTATTAGCGTCAACTATCCGCCCATCGCCTACATCCGCAACGACCGCATCGTGCGCAATGGGCTCCACGGCACCCACCAGAATGAGAGCCCGGTTCGTTTCTACGACAGTATCGACCCGCGTGTATTTGTACTCAAGCTTACGCCCGGCGTGAACCCGGGCATCCTCGACGCCCTTGCCGACGGCTACGATGCTGTAATCCTTGAGACCTTTGGCATTGGCGGTATTCCCGAGTTTGGCGAGTCCGGCGAGTCGTTCCAAGAGGCAATTTTCCGCTGGGTCGATTCGGGTCGCACCGTCGTTATGACCACGCAGGTCCCCGAAGAGGGCCTCGATCTGGGCGTTTATGAGGTCGGCCGCGCTTACGCCGATCATCCGGGCATTCTGCGCGGCGATGACATGACCACCGAGACGCTCGTGGCCAAAACCATGTGGGCACTCGGCCAGTCACGTGATGCGGCCGAGATTCAGCGCCTGTTCTACAGCCAAGTCAACCACGACCGCATCCCGATGGCGTAATTCAGTTGTCGACGGGTATCCCCTATTCGATACCCTCGAGAAGCTCTGACACCGTCATGCCGAGTGCGGGCGCGATCTTAAATAGAACCTTGAGCGTGAAATTTGCCGTCCCATCTTCGATTCGATCGAGATAGGGTCGGCTGATTCCTGTCGCCACACAAAAATCAACCTTGGAGATACCAAGGTCCCTGCGCGCCTCTTCGACCCGCCTGCCCAGAATCTGTTTCGCACGTTCGTCCATGCAGCCGAGTTTGAAATGGAGCCGAACAAAAACGTAAACTATAGTTTACGTTTTGCCGAATACACAGGAGTTTTCTATGTCGGGTTCTTCGGTCCGCATGTACCGAGCCACGCTTCGCACAAACAGCGCGCCGCCCAAGCTCGTCGTCGTTGAAGCAGAATGCCTTTCGCCCGATGAGCGCACAGCATTTGCATTGCTATCAAGCCGTGTTGCGACCGCGCTGCTCCCCGATCCGGCGAGAGGCGAGCTCTCCGCTCAATGCCAGACGTACGGCTGCGCCCTTGACCAGGCCGCAGTAATTGCAACCAGCCAGCGTGGCCTGCCCCTTCTCCTCGAAGCCGGTATCGCGCTCTGCCTCCGCGGCGCCGGATACGAAAACGAGGCCGCCGCCGATATGGTCTTTAAACCACGATCGAGCGGCGGCCTCGCAGCAGCCATTGAATATGCGTGCAGACTCGTTGCCTAAAAGGACAAGCTAGAAACCAAAGCCAAAGCCCGTTCCAGTAATCGCCGAATACATAAAGTAGACGTTGATCACGTTGAGGAACACGCCCGTGATGCAGCCGTTGCGCAGGTAGCGCTCGCACGCAAGACGTGCCATCACAGCGGAGTCCTCGTTGTTCTTTGCCTGGCGTCCCGCCGTAAAGTACGTCGCCACGCTCAGCAGTAGGTTGAGCACCGGCAGTGCCAGCAACTCGTAGCTCTTGCCCCAGCGCGTCACCTCGCCGGCTGCGTTAAACTTCGTTGCCACCTCGGAACCAATGTTGGGAATTACAAACGCTGCGACCACCAGCGGAATCACCGCAAGTACGAGCAACGCAATGCCCATGTAGCCGGCTTTTTTGCCATATTTAAACATGCGCGTCGTCCTTACACGTTAAAGCGGAAGTGCACGACGTCGCCATCGGCCATGACATAGTCCTTGCCCTCAATACGCAGCTTGCCGGCGGCCTTGGCGCCCTGCTCGCCACCGAGCTCGATGTAGTCGTCATAGCCAATGACCTCGGCCTTAATAAAGCCGCGCTCAAAGTCTGTATGGATGACGCCGGCAGCCTGCGGGGCAGTCGCGCCTTGGCGAACCGTCCAGGCCTTGACCTCCATCTCGCCAGCCGTAAAGAACGACTGCAGGCCAAGCAGCTTGTAAGCGGCCTGCGCGAGCACGTCCAAACCGGGCTGCTCCAGGCCCAAGCTCTCCAGGTAGTCGGCGGCGTCCTCGGGATCGAGCTCGGAAAGCTCGGCCTCGATCTTGGCGCAAATCGGCAGCGGCTTGACGCCATCAATAGGCGCCAGGTCCTCGTTGAGCATGTCCTCGTCCACGTTGGCCACATACAGGATGGGCTTCATGGTAAGCAGGAACAAGCCCTTGGCAGCGGCACGCTCCTCGTCGGTCATCTCCATGGATGCGGCGCGCTTGCCCTCGTTGAGCCAGGCAAGCAGGCGCTTGGCCACCTCGAACTTGGGCATGAGCTCCTTGTCGCGTTTGGCCTCCTTCTCGAGCTTAGGCAGCTGCTTCTCGAGCGTGCCCATGTCGGCCAGAATAAGCTCGGTCATGATGGTGTCGGCATCACCGGCGGGGTCGACGAACTCGCCCGTGCGGCCCACCTCGCGCATGACGTTGGGATCCTTAAAGTAGCGCACGACCTCGCAGATGGCGTCGGTCTCGCGAATGTTGGCCAGGAACTGGTTGCCCAGACCCTCGCCCTCGTTAGCGCCCTTCACCAGACCTGCGATGTCGACGAACTCGACCGTCGCCGGCACAATGCGACCCGGGTTAACGATGTCGGCGAGCTTTTGCAAGCGGCTATCGGGCACGTCGACGATACCCACGTTGGGATCGATCGTGGCGAACGGGTAGTTGGCGGCAAGGCCGGTCTTTTTGGTAAGCGCGGTGAACAGCGTCGACTTGCCTACATTGGGCAGGCCCACGATACCGATGGAAAGGGACACGACAGCTCCTTTTGGTACAGGTACTTCAAACTGCATAAGTATAGCGCCGCCGCAGCATCCGGGCGAATCCGGACACCGCGGCGGCGCAAATGAAGCAGAGATGCGTGAGAGTTCGAGACGGCAGTCCTTACTTAAGCTCGGGCCAGAAATCCTTGTTGGCCTCGATGAGCTCGTCCAGGATCTGCTTAGCAACGCTCGCCGAAGGAATGGTCTTGGAGAGCGTGAGTGCCTGCCAGAGCTTCTGGTAGCTGCCCTCGACCCAAGCCTGGACAACGAGCTTCTCGACGGAAACCTGCTGCTCCATCAGGCCCTTCTGGAACTGCGGAATCGGGCCCTGGCAGATCTTCTCAAAGCCGTTGGAACCGACGATGCAAGGCACCTCGACCATGGCCGTCGGGTCGAAGTTGGGCACAGCGCCATCGTTGGGGACGATCAGCAGGAAGCGCTCGAGCGTGTTCTCGGCCAGCGCGCAGGCAAGGTCGACGATGTAGTTGGCGTGTACGTCGGGCTCAAAGCCGCCGTCCTTGGCAGTACCCTTGGCGATGATGTCGCGGCAAGCGCCAAAGACCTTCTTCTCGCGGCCGTCCATAACCTCATTGGCGCGAGTGTAGTTGGGGTCAGACGTCTCGACAACATAGTCCGGGTACAGGTAGTACTTGAGGTAGGTGTTGGGAATCGTCTCGGGATCGACAGCATAGACATCCTTGGCCTTGCCGAAGGTGTGAATCCAGCTCTCCTCGACGTGCTGCTCCTTACCGGCCTCGTGCTCAATGCCGTCCAAGTAGCCGTTCTTAGCCATGTGCTCCTTAATCTGCGGCATGAGGTCGTTACCCTCCTTGTCGTAGATCTTGCTCCACCAACCAAAGTGGTTGAGGCCGTAGTAGCTGTACTGCAGCTCGCGACGATCCTTGATGCCGCACATACGGCTCATCTTATCCATAAGGTCGATCGGCATGTCGCAGATGTTGATGATGCGGCTGTTGGGGCGCAGCACGCGGCAAGCCTCTGCGACAATAGCCGCGGGGTTGGAGTAGTTGAGCATCCAGGCGTTGGGGCTGTACTTCTCCATGTAGTCCAGGATCTCGATGACGCCGCCGATGGAGCGCATGCCGTAGGCGATACCGCCGGCACCGCAGGTCTCTTGACCAACGCAGCCGTACTTGAGAGGAATCTTCTCGTCGAGCTCGCGCATAGCGTAGAGACCCACGCGGATGTGAGCAAGGACGAAGTCGGTCCCGGTGAATGCGGTCTCGGGGTCGGTGGTGTAGTTGAACTCAACCTCGGGGGCGTTCTCGTGGAAGTAGATCTCGCAGGCCTTTGCCACGATCTCCTGGCGCTCGGCGTTGTTGTCGTAGAAGGTCACCTTGTTGACCGGGAAGCGGTCGCGCTCCTCAAGCAGCATCAGGGCGATGCCCGGAGTGAAGGTAGAGCCACCGCCGGCAATGGTCACGGCATAGTTTTTCTTGGACATGATGTCCTCCTCATTCTGGCCGCTTGCTCAATCCATCCCCGCACGCGGCCTGTACGGTTTGGAATTGTTACCTAGAAGTGGAGTTTTTTATCTCCAGAATCGGCCTTGCGGTGCATACCGGCTCTGCAAGGCCGATTTTTTCGATGGACGATGGTTTACAGAAGACTCTCGAACTTCAGAAGACTCTCGAACTTCTCGCGAACCTGCGGGACGGTAAGGCCGATGATGACCTGGATTGACTGACCTTGGACCACCAAGCCATGCGTACCGATCGCCTTGAAGGAAGCCTCGGGTGCAACGACGCTCTTGTCCTTGACGTTAACGCGCAGACGGGTAGCGCAGTTAGTTACATCGACGATGTTATCCGTGCCACCGAGCAGATCGAGGATGTTCTCGGCAAGCACCAAGCGCTCATCATCTTTACTCTGGGCGACCGATTTGCCAGCAGCAGCACCGCTCTGCTTTTGCTTGTAGTCGGCCTTGGACTTGAGCTCGACCTCAACATCGTCATCCTCGCGACCGGGGGTCTTAAAGTCGAACTTGACGATCAGGAAACGGAAGACCACGACCCAAAGGACGGTAAAGCACAGACCGACAAGGATGGAGATGGCGTACTGCAGACCGTGTGCGGCCCAAAGGGGCAGCCAGTCCCACGAGAGCATCGAGATGATGCCGCCGTCGAAGATGCCCACGACGCCAAGGAGGTTTTGAGCCATGCAGCCAAGCGCTCCGAGCACGCAGTGGACGACGAACAGGCCGGGCGCGATGAACAGGAAAGTGAAGTCAAGCGGCTCGGTAATACCGCAAAGCATAGCGGTAAGGGTGACGGGAATGAGCAGAGCCTTGACGCGCTGCTTGCGCTCGGGTTTGGCGGTCATATAAAACGCAATGGCGACGCCAAGCGAGCCGAAGACTTTAGTCCAACCAGGGCAGGTATAGGCAGCCCAGGGTGCGGCATCCTTAAGAGCAATGCTCGGATCGGCAGCCAGTTGGGGCAGGATGTTGGCCCAAGCAGCAAAGATGCCGCCGTTGACCGCCGCGTTGTCGTAATAGAACGGCGTATAGATAAAGTGGTGCAGGCCTGTAGGGATCAGCACGCGCTCGAAGAAAGCAAAGACACCCACGCCAAACGTACCGGCGGAAAGGATGAATCCCTGGAAGGCAGAGATAGCAGCCTGAACATGCGGCCACACCAGGCAGGCGATAAGAGCGACCGGAACCATAACGAAGAAACCGATCATATAGATGAACACGGAGCCCGAGAACACGCCCAGCCACTCAGGAAGTTCGGTGTCGAAGTACTTGTTGTGAAGCATCGTGGCGATACCTGAAATGATAAGCGCGCCCATGATGCCCATATCAAGCGTTTTGATGCTTGCGATAGTGGCAAGACCAGTACCGCTGCCCGCCTCGACAGAGTAGTCGACCCCAAAGACAGGGCCCCACTGCCCCAAGATTGTGCTTACAAAGTAGTTGAAGGTAAGGTAGATGGCCAAAGCCTCCATGCAGCAGCGAGCGTTCTGCTTGTTCGCGAGCGAGATTGGCAACGCTACGCAAAACAGCAACGGCATCTGGTTAAAGAGCGTCCAACCACCCTGGAGCAGCACATTCCAGCAATCAAACCAAAGATGACCCGCAGTGGCCATCTCGCCAAAGATCGCCTCGGTGGTAAACAACGTACCCAGGCCGACGACGATTCCGGAAAATGCGAAAAGAATTGCAGGCGTGTACATTGCACCGCCGAAACGTTGTATCTTTTGCATCATGACGGGGAATCCCCCTCTCTTCATTCGGAGCGGCTGCGGTTTTGGCTTCACTCGAGACCGCAGACGCGCCGTTTGCGTGTACCTCGTGCAATAGGACGGGTGGGCCCGCTTCCCTGACTTCTTGCGCTTCTATTTTTATCATATCACTTATCTAGACAAGTTAGTATAAATACTATGGTCGGTAAACGGTTGATTATTTGCCGTAAACGGTATATGTCCAGTATTTCGCCTGCTAAATCTGACATAGCTGATGGCTGCATTATAAATTTCTTTTCTACTTGTCTAGATGTGCTTGTCTATATCTAT
Source organism: uncultured Collinsella sp. (assembly GCA_900541665.1). GTDB lineage: Bacteria > Actinomycetota > Coriobacteriia > Coriobacteriales > Coriobacteriaceae > Collinsella. Next base: position 20,951 of record UQKV01000022.1, on the reverse strand, counting down.
AGACATACCTATACTTCATTACAACATTCACCGCTACGTTAAGGAGTCACCATGAAAAGCGCGGTCTTCTATGGAAAGCACGACCTCAGAGTCGAGGAATCGGCAAAGCCGGCCGTGGGCAGGCGCGACGTTCTGATCAACGTCAAAGCTTGCGGCGTCTGCGGCACCGACGTGCATATCTATGAAGGCGACAAGGGTGCGGCCGACGTTACCCCGCCCACGATCCTTGGTCATGAGTTTGCGGGCGTTGTCGAGGCCGTGGGCAGCGATGTCACCGGCTTTAAACCGGGCGATCGCGTGTGCATCGACCCAAACCATCCCTGCGGCTGCTGCGAACCCTGCCGCGACGGAATCAACCACTACTGCGAGCATATGACCGGTTACGGCACCACCGTTAACGGCGGCTTTGCCGAGTACTGCTCCGTCGATATGCAGCAAGTCTACAAGTTGGGCGATCACACCAGCTTCGAGCAGGGCGCCATGACCGAGCCCGTCGCCTGCTGCCTGCACGGCATCGATATGTGCAACATCAAACCCGGCAGCACAGTTGTCGTTATCGGCGGTGGCATGATCGGCCTGCTCATGATGCAGCTTGCTAAAAACGCCGGCGCCACCAAGGTTGTCTTGCTCGAGCCTGTCGAAGGCAAGCGCGAGGTTGCGCTCAAACTCGGCGCCGACCTGGCAATTGATTCCATCCACGAGGACGTCCCGGCCCGCCTGAAGCAGGAGGGCGTCGGCAACGTCGATGTCGTTATCGAGTGTGTTGGCAAGCCCGTCACCATCGAGCAGGCCATCCAGATCGCCGGCCACAAGGCTACGGTCATGATGTTCGGCCTCACCAAGCCCGATGAGACAATCACCGTCAAGCCCTTCGAGGTCTTCCAGAAGGAGCTTGTGCTTACTTCGTCCTACATTAACCCTTATACGCAGCGTCGTGCGCTCGAGCTCATCGACTCTGGCAGGCTCGACGTATCCTCGATGGTCGCAAAGGTAGCCTCCCTCGACGAACTCGGCGCCATCCTGTCAGACCCGGCCCTGCGTGCCATGGGTAAATATATAATCGACCCCAGCAAGTAAATCGATCGACACCCGCGCGAGCGGTCCTCATCCACCACTCGCGCACCCAGCTCTAGGAGACCGTCATGGCGCGAGCCATCTTCCAAACTATTTATGACAACGTGAAGCAGTCGATTGACGACGGCACATACGCCTATCAGAGCTATCTGCCTTCGGAGACTGAGCTCACGCAGCTGTTTGACTGTTCGCGCATGACGGTCCGTCGCGCCATCTCGATGCTTGCGGCAGATGGTTACGTGCTCCCCCAGCAAGGCAAAGGCATGCGCGTCATTCGCAACATCAGCGACGAGAAGAGTCGTGGTGGTGGCGGACTCGAGACCTTTAAGGAAATCGCGGTCAACCGAGGCTTTGAGCTCAAGACCGTCACCACCGTCTTTGAGCTCCTCATCTGTAGCAAGGCGCTCTCCAAGATTACCGGGTTTCCCGAAGGCTGTGAGCTCACACGCGCCAAACGCATCCGTTATGCAGACGGACAAGCCGTGTGCTCCGACGACTCCTATTACCTAAGCTCACAAGTACCGGGGCTGACACCCGAGATTGTCAACGACTCGATCTATCGTTACCTCGAAGAAGATCTTGGCATTAAGATTGCCACGGGCAAACGCGATGTAACGATCGAGCACCCCACGCCCGAGGATATGCGCGTGCTCGATCTCGACGACTTTAACGCACTCGCCGTTATACGCGGGCAGACCTACAACGCCAACGGCATCCTTATGGAATACACCGAGACCAAACAGGTCCCCGGGTTCTTTTTGCTCCATGAAACCGTGACGCGCAACGGTACCGGTCGAACCGGCCACCAAAGCAGCATGAACTAACCATTTATTAGTTGCGGTGGAATAGTTCCTAGAATGGCCAGCTTAAAGGCAAAACGGGAACTATTCCACCGCAACTTTTTTGGCCGGCGGGGCAGTACCTGTCCTACCGGCCATCATGTACGCTCTTTTAGCTAGTCCGCGAGCTTTTCCACCTGATCGAGCATCTTGTCAAGCTTGGCCTTTGCCTCGGCCTTGGCCTTCTGGGCCTCTTCGTGGGCCTTGGCCTTCTGAGCGGCCTTTTCCTCGGCCTCGGGGTCGACAACGACCAGATTGGACGCATCGTGCTCGACCAGCTTGAGCGCATGCTCGGGGCACACCTTGACGCAGGCTCCGCAACCTAGGCAATACGTGGACTCCAGTGCAAAGCGACCGCTTCCCACCAAATCGCAGGCAAACGTGGGGCACACGTTGACGCACTCGCCGCATGACGTGCACTTGTCAAAATCGCATTCCGGTGTGCTCACCTGCATATTCTGGGCAAGCTCGGGGTGGTTCTGCAGCGTCGAGAGCACCAGCTGCCGCCCGTGCGTGAGCGAACGGCGACGCTTGGTCGTCGTGGTGCCGCACATGGTGTTGAGCGTGCGCTCCAGCTGGGTAATCTGATGGCGATGGGCCTTGAGCTTTTGCGTCACCGAGGCCAGCGCCGCCGTCGCCGGATTGAGCTTGGTCACCGTCAGGCCCGTGGTGCGGGCGATCTTTTCCATGTACTCCTTGCGCTCGTACTCGCGGCGCTTATGGCATTTGAGGCTTTTGGGATCGACCTCCAGGCCCATACCCGTGCCAGACCACTCTTCGGCCTTCGCAATCGCCTCGCCCAGAATGTCCTCACCGCCGGTGTTGCGGCATTTATCGCACACGCCCAACGGCAGGTACACACTCACGTTGGGATAGTCTGCCAGTACCGAGAACCAGGTCTCGGCCGTAATATCGCCCACGCAGGCAACGACGACTTCGTTCTCGCGCGGCATGCGCTTAAGGGCACGCGTGCAGGTGACGTAGGCGGTCTCGTGGCTCGTAGCCGCCGAGACAATGTCGTCGTAGACGTTTTTGGGCGCCAGGCGCGGCGAGATGATCGCCTCGGTCGGACAGGCAGCGGCGCACAGGCCGCACTTGCGACAGGAGTCGAGGATCTCGATGGAGTCTTCCTCGACCTCGATAGCGTTGACCGGGCACACGTCCATGCACGCGGTGCAGCCGCTCTTTTCGTTTTTGCAGGTCAGGCACGGAATGGTGTTGCCGCGCGGGCGCTCCTTGTAGTCAGCAGGATTCCATTGAGGCGCCGACGGATCGAGTGCATCGGTCACACCGCCAAGCGGGTTTTTAAGAAAGTCGAAACCCTTGCTGATCTCGATAATGTCATCAAACAGATCGTGTTCCTGCGCCATGCGCGGCCCCTCCCTGAGCAGTGCAAACAAGCAAGAGATAATGATACGCCATCGGCCCACGCCTCGGGCAAATTACACGCGGAGCACCTTTGAGGCAAATAATCTATGGCCTATCGCCGCCTTGATTGCACAAGGTCGATTAAGCGCCAAGCTATGCCTCGCGCATGAGCTGCACGAGCTTTTGTTTGGTCACCTTGGCCTGTTCGTTAGCCATATTGCGCTCGTTCTTAAAAGTTGCGTCCGCAACGCTCAGCAGATCGGCATCCGAAATCTCGCCAAGGCCCAGCTCCTCAAGCGTCGTCGGTAGGCCGACGCGCTGGCAAAACTCGAGTACCTGATCGAGCTCGGGCGCACGCTCCAGGCGAAGCTGGACCACCAGACCAAACGCTACGGCCTCGCCGTGCATGGCCTTGCACTCGGGCAGAATCGTCAACCCGTTAGCGATAGCATGGGCGAGCGCTAGGCCGCCACTCTCAAAGCCGACGCCCGAGAGCAAAATATTGCACTCGATCAGGCGCACAACCGGTGGCGATGTACGGCCCTTTTTGAGATCGCGCTTGGCAGCGACACCACACTCCATAAGCGTATCGTAGCAGGCACGTGCCGCGACCAAGGCCAAGTGTCCCGGCGCGCCACCGTGCTCGTTGGCGCCGTGCGCCGCGGCGCACGAACGCGCCTCGAAGTACGTTGCCAGCGCATCGCCCATACCAGCGACCGTCATACGCAGCGGGGCTGACGCGACCACGTTGGTATCGACCACGACCAGGTCTGGATTCTTCTCGAGCATCAGGTAGCGGTCGAACGACCCGTCCTCGTGATACAGAACCGAAATCGCACTGCACGGACCGTCCATCGACGCCGCCGTGGGGCATACGCACAACGGTAACTCGGCATAAAACGCAACGGCCTTGGCGATATCGAGCATCTTGCCGCCGCCAATACCCACCACCATGTCGCAATACTCGGCCTGGGCTTCCTTAGCCATTTCGACAACGGCCTCTTCCGTACACGGACCGTCATAAATCTTAAAGAACGGCTCGCTTAGATCGTCGTCCAGAAATCCATCGACGATCTGCCTGCACAGCCGATCCTCGGTGCCCTGGTCAAACAAGACATAGGCAGCGCAGCCCAACCATGACAAATACTTGCCTTGACGCGACAGTTCGCCCGGCCCCTGAACATACCGGCCAGGACCGCCGTAAACCATAGGAAGCGCCATACGAGAATCCGCCCTTCATCAAACAACGATTGGTGCAAACTAACCTGACCCCCTTGCACCAACTTAGTGCGATGGGGTCAGGTTAGTTTGCACCATAGCAAAAAGGGGCAAAGCCATCTGTTGGCTTTGCCCCTTCCTTAGCTTGATTTACTCATCCATGAGATAGTAGTGACCCAGTGCGTCGGCACCCAGAATGGCGTTTGCAACCATCTCGGGCGTCACCTCAAACGGCATGTTGCACATGGTGTCATCGGGTGCGCAGGCGGCCTCGGCAACAATCATGGCCTGCTCGCGCGTAAGCTCGGCAACGCCAAGTTCCTTCATCGTGACCGGCAGGCCCAGCTCAATGCAGAAGCCCAAGACTTCCTCGAGTTTCTCAGTCGGAGCATCCTCGAGTACCAGCTGGACGATAGTGCCAAAGGCGACCTTCTCGCCGTGATACATGCCGTGGCACTCGGGCAGCATCGTCAGGCCATTGTGGATGGCATGAGCAGCAGCAAGGCCCGAGCTCTCAAAGCCGATGCCGGAGAGCAGCGTGTTTGCCTCGATGATATGCTCGACGGCAGGCGTGAGCGCACCCTTCTCCAGCGCGACCTTGGCCTTAACGCCATCGGCCATAAGCGTCTCGTAGCAGAGCTTGGCAAGCGCCAGACCGGCCATGCCGCCCTTGCCGCCAGCGCAGGTGCCGCCGTCGGCATCGTGCGTTGCCTGGGCCTCGAAATAGGTTGCGAGCGCATCGCCCATGCCGGAAACCGTCAGGCGCACCGGGCTCGCCGCGATAACCGTCGTATCCATCAGGACAATGTTGGGGTTTGCCTTAAGGAACAGGTACTTATCGAACTGGCCGTCATCGGTGTAGAGCACCGAAAGCGCCGAGCACGGTGCATCGGTCGAGGCGATGGTGGGGCAAATGATAACCGGGGACTCCAGGTAGTAGGCGACGGCCTTCGCGGTGTCGAGGATCTTGCCGCCACCGACGCCGACGACGATATCGCAACCGTTGTCGCGAGCGAGCGCAACCAGGCGATCGACCTCGCCCTTGGAGCACTCGCCGTTAAAATCCTCAAACAGCAGCTCGGCCTTAGCCTCGGCAAAGCCGCCCTCGATCTTGGCACCGACGCGCTTCTTGCCCGAAGGCGTCACGATGACGAGGGCCTTAGCGCCGAGCGGCTCGACATAGGAGCCGAGCTTGGCCAGCTCGTCCGGACCCTGGATGTACTTGCTGGGGCTATTGAAAATTGCAGCCATAACTATCCCATTCTCTAAAAGAAAAAAGAAAGGGGCTCCGTACAGATACGTGCGGAGCCCCTCGTTACGATAACAAGAGTCGATTAGAAATCGATGTCGGTGTCGTAGTAGCAGGCCTTGAGGATCTTCTCGAAGTCGGCAGCCTTGGTCTCACGCGGGTTCTCGGGCGTGCAGGCGTCCTGCTCGGCGTTCGCGGCAATCTCGGGCAGCTTGGCGAGGAACTCCTCCTCGGAAACCATCTGCGGGTTCTCGGCGTCGACCTTCACGCCACCATTCGCGTAATCCTTGATGGACTGCGGAATGTTGAGCTGGTCGTTGAGATCGCGAATCTTCTGGACGAGCGCAGCGATGAGCTCCTCGTTGGTCTCGCCGGGAAGGTGCAGGATCTCCTTGGCCACGTAAGCGTAACGCTCAGCAGCACGCGGGTCCTTGGAGTTCCACTGGATTACCTTGCCCAGGTACATGGCGTTAGCGGCACCGTGGATGATGTGGCCGTTCTCGAAGGCAGCACCGGTCTTGTGAGCCATGGAGTGAACGATGCCGAGCAGGCCCGAGGAGAAGGCGATACCGGCGATGCACTGAGCCTCGTGCATGTGCTGACGGGCCTCATGGTCGCCAGCATAGGACTTGGGCAGCCACTCGACGATCTCGCGGATGCCGTGCAGAGCGTTGGCGTCGGTGAACATAGAGGCGCAGGTGGAAACGTAGGCCTCCATGCAGTGGGTCAGAGCATCCATGCCGGTGTGAGCGCACAGCTTGGCGGGCATGGTGTAGGTGAGCTCGGGGTCGACGATGGCGACATCAGGGGTGATGTTGAAGTCGGCCAGCGGGTACTTGATGCCCTTGGCGTAGTCGGTGATGACGGAGAACGCGGTGACCTCGGTAGCGGTGCCGGAGGTAGAGGAGATGGCGCAGAAATGAGCCTTCTGACGCAGCTCGGGGAAGCTGAACGGCTGGATGATGTTATCGAAGGACTCCTCGGGATACTCGTAGAAGACCCACATGGCCTTAGCAGCATCGATGGGCGAACCGCCGCCGATAGCAACAATCCAGTCGGGCTCGAAGTCGCGCATAGCGGCTGCGCCCTTCATGACGGTCTCGATGGAGGGATCGGACTCGACGCCCTCGAACAGCTTGACCTCCATGCCGGCCTCTTTGAGGTCGGCCTCAACGTCCTGCAGGAACCCGCCGCGGCGCATAGAGCTGCCGCCAGAAACGATGATGGCCTTCTTACCCTTGAGGTTCTTCACCTCGTGGCGAGCGCCCTCACCAAAGTACAGATCGCGAGGATTGGTAAAACGTCCCATACTGTGCCTCCTAAACAAGCCCCTCTTAGACTTGCGTATATAACGGAGCACCCAATTGGCTCCGTTAGGACCGGTTTGCGCGTTGCCGGCGATGACAATGCGCGATGTCTAAACGTCTCAACGCTCAGACAAACACTATTTTACCGTTCTGGTTGGTCAGTTATTCACCTAAAGCCGCCAATGATGAAACGTTTTTTCTATCCCTGAAGACCCTTGTGCGGCATTCATACTCCCAAGCTGGGCAAACGTTTTATCAAGGTTGACTACATATCCCGGGCAGGACCGTGCCCCTCCAAAATATGCACCGTTCGCCGCCAAAAATCGACCGTTTGCGGCACCGTGATACCACTCGGTCGTCCAAGGTGCCGACATTTGTGCGACATCCGTCTTCGTGGTGCAAAGGTGCAAGTCCAAGTGCGGCACCCCCGGTGTGCCACATGCGGGTAAACTAGAACCTTATATAGAGACATTTGAACCCTAACCGCAGCAAAGGAGGCCCCATGGCATTCGATCCCATTCAAGAGGATTGCCATCGCCTCATTCTTGAGGCCTTGCGCCGCGACAATATCCCGCTCACCGACGGTGCCGCCGTAGAGCGTCTGATGGAACAATTCACCCGCAACCCCGCACCGCTCATCGTGCACGACCGCGACCGCGCCGGGCACCTCATCGCCAAGGTGGTCGAGGCCGTCGACTACCGCATTCCCTTTATCCCTGACGATACCCAGGCCGAGCAAGAAGAGGCAGCTGCCGAGAACATGCTCCGCGAGGCAGCCGCGCTCGATCCGGCCAACTGGGACGCTCAGCGCATGCTGACGGCGCTCACCGCCGAATCCAACGAGGAATACGTGCAGTATCTGGTGTCCAAGTGCGACGAGGTGGAGCACGACCTGGCACTCAAGATCGCCTCGGCGCAGGACCCCTACGAGCGCGAGGCCGCTGGCGACCTTATGCGCCGTCCCTACCTGCGCTGGCTTGCCGCCTTGGCATCGCGCGCGCTCATTAGCGGCCGCTACCGCATGTCGCTCGAAGCCGCAAACCGCAGCTTGGACTTTGCGCCCAACGACCCCGCTGGTGTCCGCCACACCGCGATGCTCGCTATGGCAAAGCTCGAATACCCCGCTGAGGAGCTCAAGCGCTTTCGCTCTGCCCACTCCGTCCCCTATCTCGCCAACACGCCGCTGCGCCGTCGTCCCAAGGATGCAGAACGCGACTTGGACCCGTGGACGCTCATCGCGCTGATGAGCGCTGCCTGGCGCGAGCTGGATTACGAGGGCGCCGAACACTACCTGCGTATCCTTGCGCGCTCGTGCCCGCACGCAGCCGAGGCGCTCTACTTCCAAACCGAGTTTCCCGATGGCGTCTATGCCCGCGTCAACGTGGGTGTGGACTCCACCGACGAGCTCGTCCTTGCACTCTCCGAGGCGACGCCGGTACTGCAGGAGGGCCTGGGCGCACCCGACAACGCCAGCTTTGCCGCCTGGGTCGCCACCAACGACATCGTGCGCTCCCAGATCGACGAGCGCATACTGCGGGCGGCCGAGCAGGGTTTGCCGTTTAAGGGAGGAGACCTCTAATGGATCCGAGCGTCTACATCCCCGCCTACCTGGAGCGCACCTATCTGGCGTCGCACCCCGAGCTCACCGATGCAGCACGCGAGCTTGTCCATAACGACGTGAACGTCAACCCTCATAAGTATGCGCAGACCGAGCATGCCCAGGCGCTGCTGTCCTATGCCGGTGTCCATCGCCACCTGCTCGACGAGCTCCATCGCATCGAGGACATGGGCAGCGACGAGGAGTTTGAGCAGACGCGCAACCGCCTGTTCGACGATATGCGTGATGAGCTGCTCAAAATTGTCCGCGTCGATGCACTGGCCGTCGACGCGCAGCTGCTCGCCATCATCCTGGCCGACACGCCCGTTGACGCCTGCCTGGGTGACCTGATGAAGCTCGAGGCGACCACGGCCGATTACCTGCAGCAAAGCGTGCCCGGGTTCGACATGGAAGCCCCGCACTACTGGGCCAATAATGTTTTGGCCGACGGTGTCACCGCGGCAGACCTTACCGTGAGCGAGCCGGCCCTTATCGGGTGGCTCCACACGCTCGAGGCCATCTCGCAGCTGTGCATGGCGAGCGCCCGTTACCGCGCTGCTGCCAACTACGCCCGCCGCGTCCTTAAAGCAGAAGGCTATCCCACTCGGGCCGCCGGCACCGTGCTGCTTGCCCTCGCCCGCTTGGAAGACCAGGACGGCTTTTTTGCCCTGGCGCATCAGTTCGAGGAACAGATGGGGGCAGACGCACTCGAAAACTCTCCTTGGTACCTGCTCGCCCGCACGATTCTGCTGTTCAAAACAAACAAGATGCGCCCGGCGACGCGCGCGCTGCGTGAGTTCGCTAACCGTTGCGAGGGCGGCGCGTTCTTCTTGCTGAACCCCATGTACCAGACGCCGTATCTTCCCTGCCGGCCCGAGCCGCGCGACCCCTGGGACCTTTCGCACCAGGCAGTTTGGGAGGCCGACGGCATTATCTCGGACACCCCCGACTTTGCCCCCTGGGCCAACGCCTGCGAAGATGTATCGCAGCTCGCCCAGGAATTTGCGCGCCGCTACGGATTCTAGTGACGCACTCGACCCGACCATGTCGTTTACGTTAGGAACGGTTTCATGAACCTCCGCTCATCTCTTGCCTGCACCTCGAGCGATATCGCTCGCTGGGGACTGCGCTCTGTCCTCAAACGCCAGGGCGGCGTACTCCCCGGCCGCATCGCCATGAAGATCGACCCCGAGCTGCTAAGCGACCTCGCCGGCCTTGTCGACCGCAGCGTGGTGATTACCGGTACTAATGGCAAGACCACCACCTCCAACCTCATCGCCGACGCCGTTGCCGCCAGCGGCGCCACCGTGGTATGCAACCGCGCCGGCAACAACATGGAGCCGGGCGTGGTGGGCGCACTGCTCGAAGCGCGCAGTGGCCTCAAGCGAGCCGGTGGCGGCAAGCGTGTGGGCGTTTTTGAGTGCGATGAGCTTTACACCGTACGCGTCCTGCCCAAGCTCAAGCCGACGTACTTCGTGCTGCTCAACCTGTTCCGCGACCAGCTGGATCGCTATGGCGAGATCGATCACACCCAGGAGGTCATCGCCCATGCGTTGGAGCTCTCGCCGACAACAACGCTTATCTACAACGCCGACGACCCGCTGTGCGCCTCGATTGCCGCGCGCGTTCCCAACGCGAGTATTGCCTTTGGCATCGACGGCGCCACCAACACCGAGTCCGACCGTATTAGCGACTCACGTTTTTGCTCACAGTGCAACGCGCCGCTGGAGTATGACTACGTGCAATACGGCCAGCTCGGCGCCTACCATTGCCCCTCGTGCGGCTGGGCCCGCCCTGCGCTTGTCCGTCGCGTGACGGGCGTGGAGCTCGGCTGCGACGGCTATGGTTTTGACCTGGTGTTTGGATCTGATTCCAGCGCGCCAGCCGCACACATCGTCACGCGTTACAACGGCCTGTACATGGTCTACAACGTTGCCGCTGCATTCTTTGCCGCACATGAGTTAGGCGTGGATACGGCGCACCTGCAGCCCACGCTCGATGCCTACGTCCCCGCCGGCGGACGCATGGGCCGCTGGGATATTGCCGGCCGCACCGTCGAGGCCAACCTGGCTAAGAATCCCGTAGGCTTCGATCGACAAATCCAGTCCATCAAGACGGCAGGCGGCAGACTCTGCGCTTTCTTCCTCAACGACAACGATGCCGACGGCCACGATGTATCGTGGATCTACGACGTCGACTTTGAGCGCATCGCCGACACGCCGGGTCTTGTCGCCTTTGCCGGCGGCACGCGCGCGCACGACATGCAGGTGCGCCTCAAGTACGCCGGCATCGATGCCACGATTATCTCGAATGTCGAGCAGGCGATTGGTGCCGTGGCAGACGAGGCCGCCGGCGACACTTTCTATGCCGTCGCCAACTACACGGCCTTTCCGCCGTTAGTCAAGGAGCTCGACGGGCTTAAAGACGACGATGCAAGCTCGATTGTCTCCCACGCCGTAACGCGCGCCGATGGTAGCGCTGTCCCCACCGATATTGCGCCGGTCGAGCTTTCGCGCCCGCTGCGCATCGTCTACCTGTATCCCGATGCGCTCAACCTCTACGCCGACGGCGGCAACGTTATCGCCCTCGAGCGCCGCTGCGCCTGGCGCGGCATTCCCGTGCGTGTGGACGAAGTCCACATGGGCGAGACGCTCGACCTGACCGACGCCGACATCGTTATGATGGGCGGTGGCTCCGATCGCGACCAGCTGGCGGTTGCACATGAACTGCTCGCTCAAAAAGACAAGGTCGCGGCCTATGTTGAGGATGGCGGCTCGCTGCTTGCCATCTGTGGCGGCTATCAGCTGCTCGGCCGTTCGTACTATATGGGCGAGGATCGCATCGAGGGTCTGGGGGTCATTGCCGCCGAAACCGTACGCGGCTCCGACCGCCTGATCGGCAACGTAGCCGTCGAAACCAATCTGGCACCCGAGCCCTTTGTGGGATTCGAGAACCACGGCGGCCGCACCCTGCTCGATACAGCGGCCACGCCGCTCGGAACGTCCGTCGTCACGGGCACCGGCAACAACGGCGATGATGGCCTTGAGGGCCTCATCTACAAGGGCGTCATCGGCACGTACCTGCACGGACCGGCACTGCCCAAGAACCCCGAGCTCGCCGACTGGCTGATCGCGCACGCCCTCGAGCGGCGCGACGATGCGCAGGCCACAGCCCTGCTGCCGCTCAAGCCCCTCGACGACACCTACGAGCGCGCCGCCCACGACGCCGCCATGAAGCTCCTCCCCTAACGCCCCAACCGCCACAAAGGGATAGACACCTTTGTGGTGGTTTTTCAGTTTGCCAACGATATGTGAACGGCTAAAAAAGTCTGCTATACTCTTTCCCGCTGTCCCCATCGTCTAGCGGCCAAGGACGCCACCCTTTCAAGGTGGATATCGCGGGTTCGAATCCCGCTGGGGGCACCACAGAATCTGAGCAGCCCGTTACCAATTCGGTGGCGGGCTTTTTGCTACCGATATGCCGGGATTCGAACCCGACAGGGTGCAGAGCTGAGGAAACGCGTAAGCGTTTTCCAGCGCAGCACGCAAGGAGCGGAGCGACGCAGCGAAAGCGGGCGGCGCCAGCCGCACGCGGACATCCCGCTGGGGGCACCACTGAATCTGAGAAGCCCGTTGCCCTCGCGGCGGCGGGCTTTTTGCTACCCATGCGCCGGGATTCGAACCCCGAAGGCATAAAATCACACTGTCATCCAAGGGCCCGTGGACAAAAAATAGCAAATATGAGTACTGTTACCAATTTAGTAACAGCGATTTCATGCCCTCAGAAGGCGATTTGGACACAAGGCGTCCTACGGCGGAGGAATTGCAGGCATTTATCAGCTAAGTACTTGGACATATGTTGCGTAACACTGCATATTTTGCAAAAAGATAATGCTACAGGGCTTGTGACAGTACTCATATTTGACGTTTTTTGCCCACGACCCCTTATTGCGTGGGCGAATCAGTTGCAAAGCGGGATCCAAAGCGTCCTTCGCAAACAAATAGCCGGGGCCCGCGCGATGCGGACCCCGGCTCAATACCGTGACGATATGTCGGTTACGTTCTACACGTAGAACAGAATGTCGTCGTAGGTCGGAACCGGCCAGTAGTCGGCGGCCACGATCTCCTCCATGGCGTCCACGGCGGCGCGCAGCGTATCCATAGCGGGAACGACCTCGTGCGCGTACACGTTGGCCTGCTCCTGGCCATCGAGAGCCTCGGCCTTCTGATGTACGGCGTCGAGCGCCTTGATGGAGTCGTTGATGGCGGTGATACCGTTGCAGAGCTTGTTGAGCGTGTTCTGCTCGCACTGCATGGCGGCCTCAGCACCGGCGGCACGAATAGTCTCAAGGCCCTTAGCGACCTTGGTGGCATAGGCGGTAATGACCGGGCGATAGGTACGACGCGCCTCGCGAACCATCGTGGTAGCCTCGATGTTCATGAGCTTGTTGTACTTCTCGAGCTTGCAGTCATAGCGGCACTGAGCCTCGGCCTTGGTCAGGACGCCCGTCTCCTCAAAGAGCGCAATGGCCTTATCGGAAACAAAGGCGGGAAGAGCGTCGGCCGTGGTCTTGTTGTTGGCAAGGCCGCGCTTCTCGGCCTCGATGGGCCACTCGTCGGAGTAACCGTCGCCGGAGAACAGGATGCGCTGGTGATCGGTCAGCACCTTCTTGCAGTACTCGAGCGCGGCGTCCTGGAACTTATCCTCGGGCGTACCCTCGAGCGCATCGGCGAAGGACTTGAGCGACTTGGCCACAGCGGCATCGAGCACCAGGTTGGAGTCGGAAACGTTTTGCTCGGAGCCGCAGGCACGGAACTCGAACTTGTTGCCGGTGAAGGCGAACGGGGAGGTGCGGTTGCGGTCGGTGTTGTCCTGCATCAGCTTGGGCAGGGTGTCGGCGCCCAGGTCGAGCACGCCGCGCGTGGCATGGACGGAAGCCTTGCCATCGATGATCTTCTCGACAACCTCGGTAAGCTGGTCGCCCAGGAAGATGGACATAATCGCCGGAGGAGCCTCGTTGGCGCCCAGACGATGATCGTTGCCGGCCGAGGCAACGGAGGCACGCAGGAGCTCCTGATAGTTATCGACGGCCTCGATCACCGCGGTGAGGAAGACGATGAACTGCAGGTTGTCGAGCGGGGTGTCGCCCGGGTCGAGCAGGTTCTCGGACTCGGTGCCAAGCGACCAGTTGTTGTGCTTGCCCGAACCGTTGATGCCCTCAAAGGGCTTCTCGTGCAGCAGGCAGACCAAGTCGTGACGGGAGGCGATGAGCTTCATCTTCTCCATCATGACCAGATTCTGGTCGATGGCCTCGTTGACCTCGCCGTAGACAGGGGCGAGCTCATGCTGGCAGGGAGCGACCTCGTTGTGCTTGGTCTTGGCAGGAATGCCAAGCGCCCACAGTTCATCGTCCAGGTCCTTCATATAGGACGAGACAGTGGGGCGGATAGCGCCAAAGTAGTGCTCCTCGAGCTCCTGGCCCTTGCAGGGAGCAGCGCCAAAGAGGGTGCGACCGGTGATGACCAGGTCCCTGCGCTTGCGGTAAGCGTCCTTCTTGATCAGGAAGTACTCCTGCTCATCGCCCACGGAAGGAACGACCTTCTTGGGGGTCTTGCCAAACAGCGCCAAAACGCGCTTGGACTCACGCGAGAGCGCGGTCATGGAGCGCAGCAGCGGGGTCTTCTTGTCCAGAGCCTCGCCGGTGTAGGAGCAGAAAGCCGTGGGGATGCACAGGACATCGTCCTTAATGAATGCGGGGCTGGTGGGATCCCAAGCGGTGTAGCCACGGGCCTCGAAGGTGGCGCGCAGGCCGCCGTTGGGGAAGCTCGAGGCATCAGGCTCGCCCTGGATGAGGTTCTTGCCCGTAAACTTGGTAATGGCGGTGCCGTCGTGGTTGGGCTCGAGGAAGCTGTCGTGCTTCTCGGAAGTAATGCCCGAAAGCGGCTGGAACCAGTGCGCGTAGTGCGTCGCGCCCTTGGAGATGGCCCAGACCTTCATGGCGTGGGCAACGGCGTTGGCCACATCCAGGTCGAGCGGCTCACCGTCCTCGAGGGTTGCAGCAAGGCGCTTCCAAATGTCCTTGGGGAGGTAGTCCTTCATGACTTCCTCAGAGAACACCATGGTCCCGAAGCGGTCAGTAAGTTCGGCCATACGGAACTCCCTTCGTATCGGCACCGCGTGAGAAGCGGTGTTGATTACTAACGAACGAGTCATAGATTAGGCTCGTCGTGTTTCCGCAACATTACCGTTATGTTGCTGTCACGAAACCAATCAATGAGGTTACCGCATCGCGGCGGCGTTACCGCCCTCAACAGCCAATCAACTGTATAAATTGCAGACCTCTCCCCATGGTTTAAGGGTAGTCAATTTGGGATGGAGCTCTATTAACTGGTATTTCGCATCAGATACCAGTCTTTATAGCCCGTGTCAAAATGAGCCGCTCTGCTATAGGAAATGCCGATAGCAAGGCATCTTTGATTGGTATCCCCCAAATAGTGAGTGAAACTCCACCGTGGCACAGTGGTGCTGTAGAATCCTTACAACACATCGCACTAAATATCTAAAGGAGCACGATATGCGCGTCGACGAGGTTTTTAAGCAGGCAGCATCCCAGGGCACCGCACCCGTTTCGTTTGAGATGTTCCCGCCCAAGGGCGAGCTGACCCTCGACACGGCTCGCGAAGTGGCAGGCAATCTGTGCAAGCTTTCGCCGAGCTTTGTCTCGGTCACCTGCTCGGCCGGCGGCTCTGGCAACGGCGCCACCACCGCCCCCATCGCGCATATGATTACGAGCGAATTCGATACACCCTCGGTGGCACACCTTACCTGCGTGGGCCGCTCGCACGCCGATATCGCCGCCAAGATCGATGAATACCGCTCCGCCGGCGTAGAAAACATCCTGGCCCTGCGCGGTGATCTTCCCGCTGGCGCGACCGAGGACGACAAGCCCGCCTCGGACTACGCCTACGCCCGCGACCTCATCCCCGAGCTCGTCGACGCCGGCTTTTGTGTGGGCGCCGCAGCCTACCCCGAGGGCCACATTACCTGCGAGGATCTCAACCTCTCGGTCGAGCACCTCAAGCAAAAGCAGGACGCCGGCGCGAGCTTCTTTGTGACGCAGCTCTTCTTTGATAACGAGTGCTTCTACCGCTTCCGCGAGCTTGCCGACAAGGCCGGCATCACCGTGCCCATTACCGCGGGCATCATGCCGTTTATGGGCAAGTCGCAGATCAGCCGCATGGTCTTTATGTGCGGCGCGTCGCTGCCCTCCCCCGTCATCAAGATTCTCGCCAAGTACGAGAACGACCCCGA
This sequence comes from uncultured Collinsella sp., assembly GCA_900541665.1. Classification (GTDB taxonomy): domain Bacteria; phylum Actinomycetota; class Coriobacteriia; order Coriobacteriales; family Coriobacteriaceae; genus Collinsella. The sequence goes on along the minus strand of UQKV01000022.1, from coordinate 4,988 downwards.
GAGCCTGCAGGCAGCCGGTGTAGATTATGCCGCCCGTCAGCTTTGCGACCTTAAGGAGCACGGCGCCGCCGGTCTGCACCTGTACACTATGAATCGTCCTGCGATCGCCGCGACTATTATGGAGCGCCTGGGGTAATGGAAAAACCGCACATCGATACAACCGCTGTCGAAGTGCCGGCCGACTTTGCGTCGCCGGCGCTTTACCGTGTCGATGCTGCGCACCATCCCCGTGTCGACCGTGCCGAGATGCTGCGGTATCTGGGTTACGGCGGCCAGCAGATTGAGCCCGAGCTGTCACGACGTATTGAGCTTGTAGTCGAGCGCCTGGAACTGGACATTGAGCCCCGTGGCGTGCGCCGCGTGTTTGCCGTCGATGCCACGGGCGTGGACGAACAAAGTGAGCCTTGCATTCGCTTGGTCGGCACCAACGTTGAGCTGCGCGGTCGCGATATCTATCGACATCTCAAAGACGCCCGCTTTGCCGCGCTCATGGCATGCACCCTCGGCATGGACGCCGAGCGTCGCCTGCGCACCACGGGAGCCCAGCAGCCCCTGGAGGGAGCCGTGCTCGACGCCGCATGCTCTGCCTATGTAGAAGCCGCCGTCGAGCAGATGGACCAGCAGGTCAAGGCTGCGGCCGCCGCACACGGACTCGCCGGTAACTGGCGCTTCAGTCCCGGCTACGGCGACTGCCCACTTACGGCACAGCGCTCAATCGTGGACGCGCTCAACGCCACGCGGCTCATCGGGCTTACCGTCACGCCCACCAGCCTGCTCATGCCCACCAAGAGCGTGACCGCGGTGATCGGTCTGTTCGACGGCGAGGTCCACGACGCCCAGAGCCGCCCCACCTGCAATATCTGCCGCATGCGCGAGCACTGTCGCTTCCGCGCCGCCCACACCACCTGCTATTCCAGCCATTAGGAGCCCTCGATGTTTACTCCGCTTATCACTCATGATTCTGACGGCACTGCATTGGCGGCACCCGTTGATGCCGCACGTCGCAACGGTGCCACGTACAAGACGCGCACGATCGACGATCTGCGCATTAAGGACGATCGCCTGCGTGCGGCCATCGAGGGCACGGGGCACCTGCTGTTCGACGGCGGCATGGGCACCATGCTGCAGGCGGCCGGCATGAAGGCCGGAGCCCTGCCCGAGCTGCTCAACTTTGAGGAGCCCCAGGTCATTATCGACATTCAGCGACAGTACGTCGAGGCCGGCTGCGACGTGATCACCGCCAACACCTTTGGCGCCAACGCCCACAAGCTCGACGGTACCGCCACCGTGGCAGATGTCTTTGCCGCCGCTGTCGCCTGCGCCCGCGCAGCCGGTGCCCATTACGTCGCCGGCGACATCGGCCCCATCGGTGCACTGCTTCGCCCCCTGGGCACCCTCAGCTTTGACGAGGCCTACGACCTCTTTGCCGAGGAGGTGCGCGCTGGCGTCGCCGCGGGTGTGGACCTCTTTATTATCGAGACCATGACCGACCTTGCCGAGATCAAGGCTGCCGTCCTCGCCTGTCGCGAGAACTCCGACCTGCCCGTCTTTGCCACCATGACCTTTGAGGAAGACGGCCGCACCTTCTTGGGCACGAGCCCCGAGGTCGCCGCCATCACCCTCGACGCCATCGGCGCCGACGTTTTGGGCATCAACTGCAGCCAGGGCCCGGCCGAGCTCCGAGGACTCGCCGCGCGTATGCTCACCGTTACGGACAAGCCCGTTATGGTGCAGGCCAATGCGGGACTGCCCCGCGTGGACGATGACGGCAATACCGTCTTTGATATCCAGGCACCCGAATACGCCGAGGCCGTCGCCGGCATGATTGAGGACGGCGTGAGCGTCGTGGGCGGCTGCTGCGGCACCACGCCGGCGCACATGGCCGCCTTGCGCACGCTTATCGATAACCACACGCCCAGTCCGCGCCACCGCAAGCCCAGCATGTCGGTCACAAGCGCCCAGACCGTGGTGGACCTCCCCTGCGACGGCCACAAGATTGCCGTCATCGGCGAGCGCATCAATCCCACCGGCAAAAAGCGCCTGCAGCAGGCCCTGCGCGACGGCGACCTGGACTACGTCGTGAGCCAGGGCATCAGCCAGCAAGAACAGGGCGCCGACATCCTGGACGTCAACGTGGGCCTGCCCGAGATCGACGAGGTCAAGGTCATCCAGCAGGCGACCGAGCAGCTCCAGGGCTCCACGCTGCTGCCGCTGCAGATCGACTCCACCGACCCCGCCGCCGTCGAGGCCGCCGTACGTCGCTACGCCGGCAAGCCCATCATCAACTCGGTCAACGGCAAGCAGCAGATCATGGACGAGATCTTCCCGCTGGTCGCCCACTACGGCACCAACGTTGTCGGCCTCACGCTCGACGAAGGTGGCATCCCCGATACCGCCGAGGCTCGCTTCGCCATCGCCGAGCGCATCGTGGCCGAGGCCGCCCGCTACGGCATCGGCCCGGACCGCATCCTCATCGACTGCCTGGTCATGACCGCCTCGACCAATCAACGCCAGGCCGAGCAGATTCTGCGCGCCATGTCCCTGTGCAAGGAGCGCCTAGGCGTCAAATGCGCGCTTGGCGTGTCGAACATCAGCTTTGGCCTGCCCGCCCGCCCGCTGCTGGGCTCGGTCTTTTTGGCTGCCGCCTTCGGCGCGGGCCTGGACGCCCCCATCATGAACCCGGGCTCCAAGCGCTTTATGGACACCGTCTACAGCTATCGCGTCCTGAGCGTTGAGGACGAGGGCTCGACCGGATACATCGAGCGCTATGCCGGCTGGACCGATCCGTACAAGATCGCCGCCAACCCGGCAGCAGCTCAGGCCGCATCGACCGACACCGTGCCCGCCGCTGGCACCGCCGGCGCCGACGGCAACGACGACCCGATTCGTCGCATGGTCGTCTCGGGCCGCAAAGGCGAGATCGCTGCCGAGACCGAGCGTCTGCTGGCAGACCACGACGCTATGGACCTCATCAACAATCACTTTATCCCCGCCCTCGACGAAGTTGGCGTCCTCTTTGACCAGGGAAAGTTCTTCTTGCCGCAGCTCATGGCCTCGGCCGAGGCCGCACGCGTGGGTTTCGACACCATCAAGCGCCTGATGCCCGCCGGCGAGATCGCCGACAAGGGCAAGATCTGCGTGGCCACCGTCAAGGGCGACATCCACGATATTGGCAAGAACATCGTCAAAATGCTGCTCGACAACTACGGCTACACCGTCTTTGACCTAGGCCGCGACGTCGATCCGCAGGAGGTACTCAAGACCGTCAAGGAGCGCGATATCAAACTCGTCGGCCTCTCGGCGCTTATGACCACCACCGTCGTGGCCATGGAAGAGACCATCAAGCTGCTTCATGCCGAGGTGCCGGGCGTCAAGATCATCGTAGGCGGCGCCGTACTCACCCCCGAATACGCCAAGCAGATCGGCGCGGACTACTACGCCAAGGACGCCGCCGAAAGCGCTCGTATCGCCGAAGAGGTCTTTGGGCAGTAACACAACGGAAACAACCGAGCACTAAAACGTGCCGCACGCGCCACCTGGCACGTGCGGCACGTTAAAATAGATAAGACTATGCTCGTTTTGGCAGATAGGAGCGCAAGGATGGCGATCACGCCTGCAGAAATCGCGGAAACCCGCGGCATGGTTGAGGAGCAGAACCTCGACATCAGGACCATCACCATGGGTGTTTCGCTCATGGGTTGCGGTGACGAGAACCTCGACCGCATGTGCACGAAGATCTACGACCACGTGACGCACACGGCTGAGCATCTGGTCGAGACCGCCGAGAACCTCGAGCGCGAGTACGGTATCCCCATCGTCAACAAGCGCGTCTCCGTTACCCCGGTGGCGCAGATCGCCGCTTGCTGCAAGGATGAGGACCTCACCCCCATCGCGCACGCCCTCGACCGCGCGGCCGAGACGCTCGGCATCGACTACCTGGGCGGCTTCTCCGCACTCGTCCAGAAGGGCATCGGTGACGCCGATCGCCGCGTTATCCAGTCCATCCCCCAGGCGCTCGCTACCACCAGCCGCGTCTGCTCCAGCGTCAATGTTGCTAGCCTGCGCGCTGGCATCAACATGGACGCCGTGCTTATGGCGGCCCAGACCATCATCGACGCCGCCAAGCTCACGGCCGACCAGGATTCCGTCGGCGCTTCCAAGTTTGTCTGCTTTGCCAACATGGTCGAGGACTCCCCGTTTATGGCGGGCGCCGTCCACGGCGGTGGCGAGGCCGACGCCGTCATCAACGTAGGCGTCTCGGGCCCCGGCGTTATGGCCGCAGCCCTGGAGACGCTGCCCGATTCCGCATCGATGATGGAGGTCGCCGAAAAGATTAAGCAGACCGCCTTTAAGATCACCCGCGCCGGCGAGCTCATGAGCCGCGAGGCCGCCCATCGCCTGGGTGTCGAGAAGGGCATTGTCGACCTGTCGCTGGCTCCCACGCCTGCCATCGGCGACTCCGTCGCGCGCATCCTCGAGATCATCGGCGTGGGCACCTGCGGTGGCCCCGGCACGACCTGCGCGCTCGCCATGCTCAACGATGCCGTCAAGAAGGGCGGCGTCATGGCCAGTTCCAGCGTGGGCGGTCTCTCCGGCGCTTTCATCCCCGTGTCCGAGGACGCCGGCATGATTGCCGCCGTCGAAGCCGGCGCGCTTTCGCTCGAGAAGCTCGAGGCCATGACCTGCGTGTGCTCCGTTGGCCTGGACATGATCGCCATCCCCGGCGACACCCCGGTCGAGACCATCGCCGGCATCATCGCCGACGAGATGGCCATCGGCGTCATCAACAACAAGACCACGGCCGTCCGCGTGATTCCCGCCATCGGCAAGGGCGTGGGCGACTGCGTCGAGTACGGCGGCCTGTTCGGCCGTGCACCCATCATGCCGGTGAACCCCAACGCCGGCACCGTGCTTGCCCACCGCGGTGGTCGATTCCCGGCGCCGCTGAACTCGCTGAAGAACTAGCCTAGGGATACGAGGCGAGGAGC
>UQKV01000021.1 GCA_900541665.1 uncultured Collinsella sp. | reverse complement strand
CCCCTAAGCGGCAATCTGACGTTCAATCGTCGGTCGCGTACCAAAGTACGCTTCCCTCCTCTTTCACGTCACCTTGCTCGCTTAGGGACGTTTTCGCTGTTGGTGACGATAACGCGGCGTTTCCATTGCTGGAGCTAGAGGCTTTCTTTCGACTTGCGTTTTTAGTCGAAAGCTATTAAGCGACATTCCGTTATTCGGAATGTCGCTTTCGTTTTTAGCTGGTTATTTCGCTTGCGTTGGTGGATATGTCGTGCGTTCTGCGTATGGCAATATAAGATAGTTCTTTGTATTAAACGTAATTCGATGTTCTTGAGGGTAGGGGATTGATTTGGGTCGTGCTGGGGATATGACGCCGCCTTTGCGTTGGCGGTTGGGTGTTGCTGGTGGGGTGGCGCTGGCTGTGTTGCTTGTTGACCAGCTGACCAAGCTTGCGGTTCGTGCCGTGGGCGACGCTTTGCATGTGACCGTTATCCCCGGTGTTATCGACTTTATGTTTGTCCGCAATATCGGAGCCGCCTTTAGCATGGGCGAGGGTCATGGCGTCACTTTCGCTGTGTTGGCGCTTGCGGTCATTGTCGCCATTGCCGTGTACTTGCTCCGTGCATCCCAGCTCGCCCATCTTGAGGTCGTGGGCATGGCGATGGTTGCGGGCGGTGCTATTGGCAACGCTATCGATCGTTTGGCCTTTGGCTTCGTGACCGATTTTATTGCCACCACCTTCATCGACTTCCCCGTCTTCAATGTGGCCGATATCGGCATTACCTTGGGCGTCGTGCTCGCCCTCTTCGGATACATGTTCTTGAGCCCCGCGGCCCGTGAGGTCGACGCGACCGCTGAGCTTAACGCCCGTGACGAGGCCCGCGCCAAGCGCAAGGCCCAGCAACGCGGGGAGCGTGCCCGCAAAATTCGCGAAAGGAACGAGCGCTAATGGCCGACATCCATATTCTTGTTGCCGACGATGCCGCCGGTCAGCGTCTTGACGCTTATCTGGGCGCCAATGACGGCTGTCCTACGCGTTCTGCCTGTGCGCATCTGATCGAGGGCGGCGCCGTCGCTGTCAATGGCGAGACCTGCCTGTCCAAAAAGTACGCCGTGCGAGCCGGCGACCGTATTTCGGTCGATTTGCCCGAGCCGCACGATCCCACCGATGTGATTCCCGAGGCCATCCCGCTCGACATTCGCTATGAGGACGATTATCTCATTGTGCTCTCCAAGCAGCGCGGCCTGGTGTGCCATCCTGCGCATGGTCATGAGAGCGGTACGCTCGCGAATGCCCTGGTCTATCACTGCGGTATCGACCATCTGGGCACCGTGCAGGGTGAGGACCGACCCGGCATCGTGCATCGCCTGGATCGCGATACCTCGGGCCTTATGCTCGCGGCAAAAGACGACGACACCCAGCGCGCGCTTCAAAATCTTATCCGCACGCGCACGCTCGATCGTCGCTATATCACGCTTGTCCACGGGCACATCGCCATGGACGAGGGCACCATCAATACCGGTATTGCCCGTTCCACGCGCGACCGCGTCAAGATGGCGGTTTCGGACGACCCCTTTGCCCGTCAGGCCATTACGACCTTCAAGGTGCTCGAGCGCTTTGATTCCACGCGTTTCGACGACGGCTACACGCTTGTCGAGTGCCACCTGTTTACCGGCAGAACGCACCAGATTCGTGTGCACATGCGCCATATCAACCACGCCTGCGTGGGCGATCCGCTCTACGGCAAGTGCGATGCGCGTGCCGATCAGGGTTTGACCAGGCAGTTCCTTCATTCCTGGCGCGTGGCGTTCGACCATCCCGTGACGGGGGAGCGCATTGAGTGCCGCGACGAGTTGCCCTGGGATCTCGCTGCGGTTCTTGACGATTTGGCTCCGCGCTCGCTCGGTCGCACTGCCGCCGGTGACGAAATCGTCTCTCAGCTCGGTCTGCTCGAAGCCTAGCCAGTATTAGGTGGTTTCTTGAACTCGGTAAGCCTGCGGTAAGATATACGGTTGTTTACGTAACGCGTTCTCGGGAGCCTGCATGCTCGCCTTTTTACAAACCAACACACCCATCGTGGTCTTCAACCAGATTGTCGTCACGCTGCTCACGGTCTGCTTTCTGTACCAGGTGGTCTTCTTTGTCATTGGCGCTCTTCGTGGCGAGGTCGCGCCTCCCAAGGCCAAAAAACTCCATCGTTATGCTTTCTTTATCGCGGCGCATAACGAGGAGGCCGTGATCGCCAACCTTGTTCGCTCCATCAAGGACCAGGATTATCCGTCCGAGCTTATCGAGGTCTTCGTGGTTGCCGACGCCTGCACCGACAACACCGCACAGCTCGCGCGCGAGGCAGGTGCCATTGTTTACGAGCGCAATGATCTTGCCCGTAAGGGTAAGAGCTGGGTCATGGACTTTGGCTTCGACCGCATCCTTAACGAGTATCCCGACACGTTTGAAGGCTACTTTATCTTCGATGCCGATAACGTTATCTCCCGCGATTACGTGTCCAAGATGAACGATGCCTTTGACCAGGGATTCCATGTGGTCACGAGCTATCGCAACTCCAAGAATTTTGGCAGCTCGTGGATCTCGGCAGCTAATGCTACTTGGTACCTGCGCGAGGCGCGCTTTCTCAACAACGCGCGTAATATCTGTAAGACGTCTTGCGCCGTCTCGGGTTCGGGCTACCTCATCTCCGCCAGTGTTATTGAGGGCATGCACGGCTGGCAGTTCCACACGCTGACCGAGGACATTCAGTTCACTACGTTCTGCGCTATTCACGGTATTCGCATTGGCTATGCGCCGGCGGAGTTCTTTGACGAGCAACCCGTGACGTTCAAGGCATCCTGGAAGCAGCGTATGCGCTGGACCAAGGGCTTTTACCAGGTGTTCTTTACCTACGGCAAGCATCTGGTCAAGTCGACGTTCCGCTATCATCGCTTTGCCGCCTACGACATGTTCATGACGATCGCCCCGGGTATGCTGCTATCGCTGATCTCGATGCTCGCTAATGCGACGTTCTTGATTGTGGGTGGCCTTTCGCATGGTTTCTTGGCTACCGAAGTCGAGATGCAGGCGTGCGCCGCTTCGCTCATTATGACCTTCGCCATGATGTATCAGACCTTCTTTATCCTGGCGCTGCTCACGACTATCTTTGAGTACAAGCACATTCACTGCGCGCAAAAGTGGCGTCTGGTGACTAACCTGTTTACCTTCCCGATCTTTATGTTCAGCTATATCCCCATCACGGTGGCCGCGCTGTTCCTGAAGGTCGACTGGGTTCCTACCCAGCATGCCGTAAACGTCACCCTCGACGAGGTCATGCAAGGCGCCAAATAACCACCACCAAAACCACCGCAAAGGGGACAGGCACCTTTGTGGTGGTTTTTGCTTTTGCGATGCAGCTCGAGGAGGTACTCGATGTTTTATATCCCGTTTTGGATTTGCATCTTTGCCGGCGCGGCGATTGATGCCCGTCAGCGACGTTTTCCCAATGAACTTGCCGGTGCGTGTGCGGTGACGGCGTTAGTGGGCGTTTGGCTCGACAAAGGCGTTAACACAGCGCTTGACCACGCGGGTCTTGCCGTCATTGTGTATCTTGCTCTCGTGCTGACTGAGTCCCTCTGGCGTCGTCTTCGCCAAATCCCGGGCATCGGCATGGGGGATGCCAAGGCGCTCTTCGCGCTTTGCACGCTCGACCCTATGGGTGGCGTCGTGGCATTTGCCGTCGCACTCCTGGCTCTGGCCCTTTCCTGCCTCTTCACAAAATCGCGCTCCCTGCCATTGCTCCCGTTTTTAGTGCCGATTTTTGCCATAATCGAGGTCGTGGGCTGCACTTTGTAACCGATTGCGCATCCTTCTTAAGGAGCATGCCATGGAATCTAATCAAGAAACGGCCGTCATTAAGGCGCGCATGGACCGTATTCCCTCAGCGTTGTCGCCCGAGCTTGTCGAGCGCATTGCCGCCGATCGTGCTTCGGGCTATGTCAACCCGTATCGTTGCAACGATGATCAGGTCATTCGTCGTATTGATCGCACTACCGACAAAGGCACGCTTATGCGTCCGGCGTTTATGCGCGATACCGAAAAGATACTTCATCTTCCGGCTTACACCCGGTATGCGGGCAAAACGCAGGTCTTTAGCTTTCGTAGCAATGACGATCTGTCACGCCGCGGTTTGCACGTGCAGCTTGTCTCGCGCATTGCGCGCGATATCGGTCGCGCCCTGGGGCTCAATTGCGATCTGATCGAGGCGATTGGCCTGGGCCACGACTTGGGACACACGCCTTTCGGCCATTCCGGCGAGCGCTTCCTCAACGATATCTATCATGAGCGTACGGGGCGTTATTTTTTCCATAACGTGCAGTCGGTTCGCGTGCTCGACGCGTTGTATGGCCGCAACGTGTCGCTCCAGACGCTCGACGGCGTGCTATGCCATAACGGCGAGTACGAGCAGCGTGTGTTTGAGCTCTCGGACATGGGCTCCTTTGACCAGTTTGACCAGACGGTTGAGGATTGCATTGCCACGGGCTATAGCGCAATTGAGCATCTGCGTCCCATGACGCTCGAGGGCTGCGTCGTTCGCATCTCGGATATTCTTGCCTACGTCGGTCGTGACCGTCAGGATGCGATCGCGGCGGGCCTGCTGTCACCCGACGCTTTTGATGATGGCCGGGGCGGTGCCTACAACAGCTGGATCCTTACGCACGCTTCCATCGATATCGTGGAGCATAGCTATGGTAAGCCGCGCATCGAGATGAGCGAGGACCTGTTTGAGGAGATCCGCCGGGCCAAGCGCGAGAACTACGAGAAGATCTATAGCAAGGGCGGTATCGAAGGCGACTCCGAGGCGGAGCTGCGCGAAGCCTTCGAAAAGCTTTACGACCGTTGCCTGCAGGATATAAACGAAGGTGACGAGTCCTCGTATATCTTTAAACACCACATTTCTCGCATCGAGCAGCAGCTTTCCTACTACGATCGCGCCTATGCCTGGCAGGACGACAAGGATCAAGCCGTGGTGGATTATATCGCGAGCATGACGGACGGTTATTTCTGCGAACTGACGAGCAAGCTGTTCCCGGGTCTAAAGTTTCCGCATCGTACCTATATTAACGAACGGTAGTTCGTATTAATTCGGTATACTGTTAGTGGAAAACGTATTTGATTAATACACGGGATGGCTATGGACGACCTTTTTTCTGCTTCGACGCGCGAGCGTTCCTTTCAGAATGCGCCGCTTGCGGTGCGCATGCGCCCCAATTCGCTCGACGAGTACGTGGGCCAGCAAAAGGCCGTCGGTAAGGGTTCATGGCTGCGTGCCGCGATCGAGCACGACGTGCTTTCGAGCGTGATTCTGTACGGGCCTGCCGGTACGGGCAAGACGACGCTGGCCCACATTATCGCCAACCATACCAAGAGCGAGTTTGTCGAGGTCAGCGCCGTCACGGGTACCGTGAAGGACCTGCGTCGTGTAATTGATGAGGCCAAGACGCGCCTGAATACGTACGACCGCCGCACCATTCTATTCATCGATGAGATTCACCGCTTCTCTAAGTCGCAGCAGGATGCCTTGCTGCATGCAGTTGAGAACCGTACCGTCATTATGATTGGCGCTACGACAGAGAACCCGTACTTCGAGGTCAACTCGGCACTGCTCTCACGTGGTCGCGTCGTGGAGCTTGAGCATCTGAAGGATGAGGATATCGCCACGCTTATTGAACGTGCGCTTGAGGCACCGCAGGGTTTGAACGGTAAGTTCTCGGCCGATGAGGATACGGTCAAGACCATTTGCACGCTGGCAGCGGGTGACGCTCGCTCGGCGCTCACGACGCTTGAGCTTGCGAGCGAGATTGCCGTCACGCGTCCCGATACCGAGGGAACGCCAGCGCCTGCGGCGGGGGAGCGCTATCCCATCACCGTGGATGACGTGAAGATCGCCAACCCGCGTCGCGGCTTTACGTATGACAAAAACGGCGACATGCACTACGACATCATCAGTGCGTTTATTAAGTCTATGCGCGGTAGCGACCCCGATGCCACGATCTATTGGCTCGCGCGCATGATCGATGCTGGGGAGGATCCTAAGTTTATCGCTCGCCGCATTATGATTCACGCTTCTGAGGATGTTGGCAACGCCGACCCGCAGGCGCTTTTGGTGGCGCTTGCTGCCTTTAAATCTGCTGAAGTTATTGGCTATCCTGAATGTCGCATTAACCTTGCACAAGCTGCGCTCTATGTGTGCTTGGCGCCCAAGTCCAATGCGTGCGAGGCCTCGATCGATGCGGCGCTAGCCGATATCCACAGCAGTGGTCTTCGCGAGGTGCCCAGCTACCTGCGCGATCGCCATCGCCCGGGCAGCGATGAATACGGTGTGTATAAGTATCCGCACGATTATCCCGAAGGCTGGGTCGATCAGCGCTATTTGCCCGAAGGCTTGGAACGCGGTGCATTTTGGCAGCCTGCCGGCCGCGGTTGGGAAGAATGGCGCGTAGAGCAAAGTGAACGCGACCGCAGCGGGAATGCACCGAAGTAGCTGCTGATAATTTTGTCCCACGTTGCTGCTCATGGCATGTTCGGTCCCCTTTGGGGTACCATGGAAACCGTCTGTATTTCGATTCCTTCGGGAGGCTTGTATGAGTCCCATTCAAATCGCCCTGCTGCTGCTCGCCGTTGCCGGTGTGTGGGCTGTTATCGAGCTCGCGCTCACGCTGCGAAAGACCCGCACCGTCGTTGATTCGCTCGATAAGACCGTGAGCGACCTTAACAACACCATCGCCGAGGCGCAGCCGGTGGTAGCAAAGCTCGATGGCGCTGTCGATGAGCTCACCCCCGCGTTGGCTCAGGTTGAGCCGCTCCTCAAGTCGAGCAAGACCGCCGTCGACGCCCTTACCTCCAATCTCGTAGAGGTCGAAGCTGTGGTTCGCGATATTTCCGAGGTTACGGGCAGCGTGGCCGAGGCAAGCAACGCTGTGTCGAGCGTGACTGATTCTGCTGCTGGCGCCGTGCAGAAGCTTTTCAATAAGGTGAAGGCTCCTGCAGCCGACGCCGATCGCAAGCTCGCCGCTGCCGCCACTGAGGCCGAGCAGCCTACCGAGCGCGTTCTGATTGGTGAGGCTGAGGACGAGGCCGCCGATGGTGCGGATGCGGCTCAGAAGCCCGCAGCCAAGCCTGCTCAGTATTACACCTATACGCCCGCCGAGACCTCCGAGGAGTCCTGCGATGAGTAGCGAAGCAACATGCCCCATTACGCTGAGCGTTGCCGGTGATCCGCGTCTCGCGCGCCTTGTGCGCATGACGGCGGCAAATGTCGGTGCGCTGTGCTCTATGTCCGTCGATCGCATCGAGGACATCCGTATGGCTGCCGAGGAGGCCTTCATCTTTGGCTGCACGGCCGTTGATTCTGACGACATTTCGATCAAATTCGACGTCGACGAATCGCATGTGGGCATGACCTTTACCTTTGGTGACCAGGCGACTGTCGATGAGGATGATCAGGCTGCCGTGTATGCCGAGCTCATTCTGGCAAGCGTGTGCGATTCCTACGAAAAGACTGCGGCGCCCCTGACGCTTTCCCTCGACCTCAAGGCGGATATCTAATATGACCGAACGTTCCCGGAGCGGTAAGACCGCTTGGGACAAGGAGAAAACCCGCGAGCTGTTTCGTCGCTACAAAGAGACCGGTGATCCGGACGCACGTGAGCAGCTCGTCATGTCCCATATGAACCTGGTAAGGTTTCTTGCCAACAAATTTAAGAACCGCGGCGAGCCGCTCGACGACCTCATGCAGGTCGGCTATCTGGGTTTGCTCAAAGCTATCGACCGCTTTGACCCCGAGCGCGGACTCGAGTTCACGACGTTTGCCACGCCTACCATCCTGGGCGAGATTAAGCGTCACTTCCGTGATAAGGGCTGGAGCGTGCGCGTGCCGCGCCGTTTGCAGGAGCTTTCTGCCAAGGTTAACCAAGCTACCGACAAGCTCACTAACGAGCTGCAGCGCTCGCCTAAGGTTGAAGAAATCGCTGAGTACCTGGGTGTGACCGTCGACGAGGTGCTGGAGGCCATGGAATCGTCTTCGGCCTATACCTCGGTGCCCATCGAGGCTCCTGGCGCGTCCGATTCCGATGATGCCCCCTCGATTCTCGACCGCTATGCCGATGATGACAACGAGCTCGATTTTACCGATGACCGCCTGGTGATCGAGGAAGCCATCCGCGATTTCTCGCCGCGTGAGCGTGAGGTTATCGAGCTGCGCTTTGTGAAGGGCATGACCCAGATCGAGATCGCTAAGAAGTTGGGTATCTCGCAGGTGCAGGTTTCGCGCCTGCTGCGCCGTACCCTTAAGAAGATACAGGACAAGATCGACCCCGACGGAGTGATGGTTCGTTCATGATTGAGCACCCCCAACAAACCGACCGCACGCTGCGCGATACTCGTATTCTGACGCTTCGCATTTGGGCTGTCGTCGGCTGCATTGTCATCGCAGCCGTCATCTTTAACCTTATGGGTATCCTGGCGCCGGTTATCGAGTTTCTCGCTGTCGGTTCCATCATCGCTTTTGTGATGTCGCCGATCACTAACTGGCTCGAGCATCACGGCGTCGGTCGTGGCATCGGTTCGCTCATCGCGCTGATCGTGGTTGTGGCAGTGCTCGTCGGCGTCGTCTGCATCCTGTCGCCTATTTTGCTCGGTCAGATTATGGAAGTCCTGAGCCGTCTGCCTGAGCAGCTTCGCGTTGCGGGCGGTGATCTCAACGAGATGATTTCGCACGCTAAGACGCTCAACAACACGCCGCTCAAGGAGTACCTGGACGATAATCTGTCCTCGCTGGTTACTGTGGCGTCCAAGTACGTATCGCAAATCGCCGCTGAGCTCGGTCGCGGCGTGTTCCCGCTGATCACCAATACGGCCTCGCAGCTGTTCGTAATCTTCCTGGGTTTGGTGCTTGCCTACTGGCTTGCCTGCGATTATCCCCGTATGCACCACGAGGTCTGTACCATCATCGGACAGGAAAAAGAGACCTCGTACCGCTTTATGGTCGCGATTCTTTCGCGCTCGGTCGGCGGTTATATGCGCGGCATGGTCGTGACGTCCATCTGCGGTGGCATCCTCGCCTTTATCGGCTTTACGCTCATTGGCCATCCCTACGCGGCACTCATGGCCATCTTTACCGGCATCATGCACTTGGTCCCGGTTGTCGGTCCCTGGGTGAGCGCGGCGATCGCAACGGTGCTCGGCTTTATGTTCAGCCCCATGCTGGCGTTGTGGACGCTCGTTGTGACCATGGTGGCTCAAAACGTCACCGATAACGTCATTTCCCCCAAGGTCATGCAGAGTTCGGTGCAGGTGCATCCCATCATGAGCCTGACGGCCCTCGTTATTGGTTCGGCACTTATGGGTCCCATCGGCATGGTCATCGCCATTCCGCTGTGCGCGGCCCTCAAGGGCATTTTCGTCTACTACTTTGAGAACGAGACCGGTCGCCAGCTCGTGGCATACGACGGCGCTGTATTTAAGGGCACGCCATATCGCGATGCCGAGGGCAACCCGGTCGCCGCCTACGACGCGCTTGGAGACGATACGTTCATTTACGAGTCCGAGCTCATCGGCAACGAGACCGCGCCCGAGGCCCAGGCGATGCCCAAGCCCGAGCTCGAGAATCCCTGGATCAAGCTCTCGGGCCTGCAGCCCGATGCGACGAGCTTTTTCAAGAATCCCTTCGCCAAGGACGATGACTCCAACTCGGACGATGATACCAAAACCGGCATCGACGGCTCCATGGACGATTCGGATTCCAAATAGGCACCGCTAGCGTTTCTTGAAGTTGTAAATGACAAGAAACGCGAGCAAAGCGATTGATAAGGGGCCGGCTACATAGAAAAAGAGAACGTCAATTGCGCGTAGAGTGTAATAAGCTTTATCGCCGGACATTACTGCATACAATACGTAGCCAAATGCTGGTTGGTTTGCGTACCAGCAGGAGAAAGCCAAAAGCGCTAAAAGTGCTACAACCAGAAGTGCATTCAGGACAAATCGTTTGCTTTTCATCGATCGCTCCTTCCGGGTGAATCTTATATGTAATTCTACAGTAGCCTTTTTCAAAGCATCGCATACTCCTAAATAACGTGCACTTTCGCTGTAGGGTCGGCTTTATGTCGGCCCTCTTTTTTGCACTTGCGCGGCGGGATGGTAATATCGTTACGTTTGAACTGTTTCGATGTGAAACCGAGGAGATTCCCTCTATGAGTGCTGACTACCCGTCAATGACTACGGCCGAGATCCGCTCCAAGTTCCTCAACTTCTTTGAGGAGCGCGGTCTTAAGCTCTATCCTTCTTCGTCCCTTGTTCCCGACGACCCCTCGCTGCTGCTTGCCAACGCCGGCATGAACCAGTTTAAGGAGTACTACCAGGGCAAGAAGACCATGAAGGAGATCGGCGCGATCTCCTGCCAGAAGTGCGTCCGCACCAACGACATCGACTGTATCGGCGAGGACGGCCGTCACCTGTCGTTCTTCGAGATGCTCGGTGACTTCTCCTTTGGCGGCGTCTCCAAGCAGCAGGCTTGCGCTTGGGCCTTCGAGCTCATCACCAAGGAGTTCAAGCTGCCGCTCGATCGCCTGTACTTTACCGTCTTTACCGAGGACGACGAGACCCACGACGTGTGGCGTTCTCTGGGCGTTGCCGAGGACCACATCTCCCGCCTGGGCGAGGACGACAACTTCTGGGCCGCCGGCCCCACCGGCCCCTGCGGTCCCTGCTCCGAGATCTACTTTGACATGGGCGAGGAGGTCGGTTGCGGCAGCCCCGACTGCAAGCCCGGCTGCGACTGCGACCGCTTCCTTGAGTTCTGGAACCTCGTGTTTACCCAGTACGACCGCCAGGAGGACGGCTCCATGCCGGAGCTGCCGCACCGCAACCTCGATACGGGCATGGGCCTTGAGCGCATGGCCGCCATCATGCAGCACAAGACCGCCAATTACGACGGCGACTTGATGCAGCATCTCATCAAGCTGGGCGAGGAGATCAGCGGCAAGACCTATGACGCCGACGATTACTCCGGTGCCAGCCGATCTCTTCGCATCATCGCCGACCACTCCCGTGCCGTCGACTTTATGATTTCGGATGGCATCCTCCCCGGTAACGAGGGTCGCGAGTACGTCCTTCGCCGCCTGCTCCGCCGCGCCGTGTTCCACGGTCGCCTGCTGGGCATCGAGGGCGCCTTCCTGACCAAGTTTATCGACGAGGTCAACGCTCAGATGGGCGAGGCCTATCCTGAGCTGCTCAAGAACGTCGCGCTCGTCAAGGGTATCGTCGCCTCCGAGGAGGAGCGCTTCTCCACGACGCTCGACAACGGTCGCGTCTACCTGGATGAGGCCCTGGCAGCGCTTGCCGAGGGTGCTGTGCTTCCGGGCGTTGTTGCCTTTAAGCTGCACGACACCTTTGGTTTCCCCATCGACCTGACCGTCGAGATCGCCGGCACCGCTGGCCACGATGTCGATATGGACGGCTTCACTGCCTGCATGGAGGACCAGAAGGCCCGCGCCCGCGCCAATGCCAAAGGCGACGCCTGGGGCAGCTTCAACGACGTTTGGGTCGAGCTTTCCGACAAGGTTGCCGCGACTGAGTTCGACGGCTATGACAACGATGTGATCGAGGGCGCCAAGGTTGTTGCCATCGTGCGCAACGGCGAGTCCGTCGAGTCCGCTGCCGCCGGCGAGGACGTCGAGGTCGTTCTCGACCGCACTCCGTTCTATGCCGAGATGGGTGGCCAGCAGGGCGATGCCGGCGAGCTTTCCGCCGAGGGCGTTTCGCTGACCGTTTCCGATACCAAGAACCACAACGGCCTGTATGCTCACGTCGCCCACGTTGCCGAGGGCACGCTGGCCGTCGGTGCTACCGTGACCGCCGCGCTCGACGCCGAGCGCCGTGGCTTCCTGCGCCGCAACCACACCGCCACGCACCTGCTCGACGCCGCCCTTAAGCAGGTCCTGGGCGAGCACGTCTCCCAGGCCGGCTCGCTGGTGACGCCCGAGCACCTGCGCTTTGACTTTACGCACTTCGAGGCCCTGTCCTCCGAGCAGCTCAAGGCTGTCGAGGACCTGGTCAACCAGCAGATCTTCGCTTCCAAGCCGGTCGTGACCCGTGTCATGGGCATCGACGAGGCTAAGGCTGCCGGCGCTGTCGCCCTGTTTGGCGAGAAGTATGGCGACGTCGTCCGCGTTGTCTCCGTGGGCGCCGAGGACCAGCCGTTCTCCCGCGAACTCTGCGGTGGCACACACGCTGCCAACACCGCCGAGATCGGCCTGTTCAAGATCATTTCCGAGTCCTCCACGGGCTCCAATGTCCGCCGTATCGAGGCCGTGACCTCTAAGGGTGCCCTCGACTATATGGCCGACCGCCTGGCACTCGTTGACGCCGCTGCTACTGCGCTCAAGTGCCGCGTGGATGAGGTTCCCGCTCGCGTGGAGAACCTGCAGGCCGAGCTGCGCGAGACGTCCAATAAGCTCAAGAAGGCTCTGACCGGTGGCTCCTCCGATGCGATCTCCAGCGCCATCGAGGGCGCCGTCGAGCTCGACGGCTATAAGCTCGTTGTCGCTGAGCTCCAGGGCCTTGAGGCTGCCGACCTGCGCAACGTATGGGATACCGTGCATCAGAAGGTCGCCGGCCCTGTTGCTTGTGTCGTCGCCAGCGTGACTGAGAAGGGCACTCCGGCCCTGCTCGCTGCCGGCTCCGATGACGCCGTCAAGGCCGGTTTCCACGCCGGTAACGTGATCAAGCAGATCGCGGGTCTGGTCGACGGTCGCGGTGGCGGTCGTCCCAACATGGCCCAGGCCGGTGGCAAGTATGCTGCCGGCATCGCCGATGCCCTCGCGGCCGCTAAGACCGCGCTCGGCGCCTAAGAATCTAAGAAGTCGCTGTGGTTGCGCTCGCGCTGGACATAGGGGAGACCAGGATTGGCATCGCCGTCTCGAGCCGTGATGGCAAGATGGCGATGCCTGTCAAGGTGCTTCCGGCTGCCGAGGTCACCGGTATGGCCAAGACGTTCCGCTACCTGGTTGAGGACTATGAGCCCGACATCCTGGTAAGCGGACGTCCCCTGACCATGGCCGGTGAGCCCGGCCCTCAGGCCGAGCGCGTTGCCGCTGTGGCGCAAAAGATTGCCGACGAGCTCGATCTTCCGTTGGAGTTTGAGGACGAGCGTCTGTCCTCGCAAGAGGCCAAGCGTATCCTGCGCGAGCAGGGACTCAACGAAAAGCAGATGAGGGGCAAGATCGACATGATTGCCGCCAGCCTGTTTTTGCAGACGTGGCTCGATCGTAAAAACGAGGAGGTTTCGCATGCCTAGTGCTTCCGATCCGCGCCAGTCGAATCGTACACAGCAGCCGGCGTCGCGCCCTGCCCAGCCTGGCCAGCGTCCGGCACAGCCGACGCAGCGCGCAGCTCAGCCTGCCGCGCGCCCGGCGCAGTCCTTCTCTCGTTCGGCCCAACCTGTTCAACGGACGGGTCAGCAGCCTTCTGCTCGTTCGGTTCAGCATTCGGCTTCTCACGCGTCTCAGCAGCCCACTGCTCGTACGGCCCAGCCTGCAGGCGGCACCCGCTTTAAGCAGCAGGCACCTACCCAGCGAACGCAGGCCCCCCAATCGCATTCGCATCACGCTCGTGGTTCGCATGGCGTTGCTCCGGCGACCCGCTCGAGCTACAACACGCATGCTCGTCGCGGTGCTCAAAAGAAAAGCTCCCCGGTGCCTATGATTATCGGTGGCGTTGTTGCCGTGCTTGCGCTTGTCGCGATCGTTTTCTTTGTCGTGCCAGCCGTCAAGGGCTTCTTTGGCGGTGAGGGTGCGAAAGTCGTTGCAGGCCAGCAGGTTACTATCACGATTCCCGATGGTGCCTCGGGTGACAGCATCGCTTCGATTCTCTCCGAGAACCATATCGTAGAAAATCCCAAGGATTACTATGCGGCGGTCAAAAAGCTCAACGCGGATATGTCGCTCAAGCCCGGCACCTACTCGTTCACCACGCTCATGGACGCGACCAAGGTCGTTCAGCAGCTCATGGAAGGCCCCAACGCGGGCTCCAATGCGCTGACTATCCCTGAGGGCCTGACGGTCGATCAAGTCGCCGACCGTGTGGCCCAGGCCTACGACAGCATCTCTAAGGAAGACTTCCTCAACCAGGCCAAGGCCTCCAACTACGTGGACGACTATAGCTTCCTTAAGGGCGCCGCTAACGACTCGCTCGAGGGTTTCTTGTTCCCCAAGACCTATTCGTTGGGTGATTCGCCGACGGCCGATGGCGTGATTCGCGCTATGCTCGATCAGTTTAAGACCGAGTACAAGTCGCTTGACTTTGCGAGCTGCGAAGCCAAGATCAAGGAACGCTATGGCGTGGAGATGTCCGACTACGACATCGTCAACTTGGCCTCTATCGTTGAGCGCGAGGGCCTCAACGCCGACCAGCGCGCGCACGTGGCCTCGGTCTTCTACAACCGCCTTGCCGGCAAGCTCGATGGCCTGCGCTATCTCAACAGCGATGCGACCATGATGTATGTCACCGGTGGCGAGGTTACCGCCGACGACCTGCAGAGCGATAGTCCGTATAACACCTATAAGCATGAGGGCCTGCCGCCCACGCCCATCTGCTCTCCGTCGCTCGAGGCGCTCAAGGCCACCCTTGAGCCGACCGACTCTGATGACCTGTATTTCTACATTACGCAGGACGAGGAGTACTTCTCGCAAACCTACGAAGAGCATCAACAGTCTTGGAATTAGCATGAGGATTTTTAGCCCCAAACGTTACGTTGCCTCGGTCGATCGCATCGACCTTAATACCCTGTGGGCCGACGGCAAACGCGCCATTCTGCTCGATCGCGATAACACCTTGGTGCCGCGCGACACCGAGCAGGTTCCCGCCGCGGTTTCCGCTTGGCTCGACGCCGCCCGCGCCAAAGGTTTTAAGCTGTGCATGGTGTCCAACAACTGGCATCGCGACCAGGTCATGAGCTCTGCACGCGAGCTGGGACTCGAGGCCATTAGCCACGCCATGAAGCCGGCGCCGTTTGCCCTCAAGGCGGGTCTTAAGCGCCTCGGCGCCACGGCCGACGAGGCGGTGCTGATCGGTGATCAGCTCTACACTGACGTGTGGAGCGGCAACTTCGCCGGCGTCGATACTATCCTGGTTAAGCCGCAGGCGACGCAGGACCTGTGGTATACGCAGATCTTTCGTATCTTTGAGCGCCGGGCCCTGCGCGACCTTCACTGCGAGGAATAGGTCTCGTCATGTCCCAGCACACCAAACACGGCTGCGACCATATCTTCTTTATCGGCTTTTTGGGCGCGGGCAAATCGACGCTCGCGCGCAACGTCGGCACTATGTTCAAGCGGCGTTTTATCGATACCGACCGACTGGTCGTGCGCCGTTGCGGTAAGTCGGTAACCGAGATTTTTGAGACCGAGGGCGAGGATCGTTTTCGTGAGCTCGAGACCTCGGCGCTCCGTTCGCTCCAAAGCGAGCGCAGCCTGTTGGTTTCGTGCGGGGGCGGCATTGTCGAGACGCCGGTGAATATTGAGCTGATGCACGAAATGGGTACGTGCGTGTACCTCGAGGGCGACTTTGAGGATTCGATTCGCCAGATTCGTCGGTCCGACACGCGCCCCGATTTCCGTTCGCCCGAGCATGCCGCGCGCCTGTTTGAGCATCGCCGTCCGCTGTATCGCCAAGCCGCCGACCTTACCCTTGATATTCGCAACAAGTCCTTCGAGGACGTTTCCTACCTTTGTGCCGAGATGCTTTTGGAGCGTGGGCTGCTATGATTCGCCGTCAACTGATCAATTTCCAAAACCGCAGTGTCGATGTCCGCGTCGGATTGGGCGCGTTCGATGAGCTGTCGCGCATGTTTTCCTCGGCTGTGGGCAAGCCTAAGCGCGCGATGGTGGTTTGGAACGACGCCACATCTGAGCGCTTTGGCGAGGTTGTTGAGCATGCGCTCGTCGACGCCGGCTTTGCTGTGTCGCTGCTCGTCCTCGATGTTTCGCCTGCCGGTGCTACGCTGGCCGATGCCGATACCGTCTTTGGCGCCCTTTCGGCTAACGGCATTACCTGCGACGATCTCGTTGTCGCTGTCGGCGACACAGCGACCTGCTCGGTTGTTAGCTGGTGCGCCAACCAGTGGTGCGGCCGAACCGAGTGCGCGCTGCTTCCGACGACCTTCGATGCCATGCTCACGGTCGCGACGACCATGAAGCCGCTCGTCGCCTCGTCGGCCAATGCGCTTCCCGCCATCTCGTTCCGTCCCGAACCGGGCTTGGTCGTGTGTGACCTCGACCTTGTTCGCGAGGCGGACCCCGAGGACCTCAAGCTCGGCTATGTGGTACTTGTTGGCACCATGCTTTCGAGCAGCAAGTCCCGCTGGAATCAGTTTACCGAGACCGTCCCCGAGATTCTCGCGGGCGAGGAGGTCGCGCTCGTCAATGCCGTTCAATGGTCTCAGACTGCCCGTAAGGACGTACTGATGGCCACGAACCCGAGCGCCCGCCATGCGCTCGATTTTGGCAAGACGGGGGAGCGCACCCTGCGCGTCTGCTTGGGCGATGCCGCTTCGCAGGTCCCTGCCTACCAGCTGTTGTCCGAGGGCATGCGCTTTGAGGCGCGCCTTGCCCACGACGCCTGCGACTTCGATATCGATTACGTTTTTGAGGTCGATGACTGCCTGGAGGACTTTGGTATCGAGGAGCTTGCCTTCGATCTGGAGCCTGCCGCATATATCGAGGAGTTCCGCAGACAGCAGTTTGTCCGCTCGAACCGCAGCATGTTGCCGCTGCCCGCGGCGCTCGGCGCCATTCGCCTAACGAGCGTCGAGGACGAGGTTCTTGAGCGCCATGCTCATGCCTACTTGGCTTCTCGCAAAGAACTTCTCTAAGATTTATTGACTTCCATCGTCTTTCGTATCATTTTGAGGGACGGGTTTTCAATCGGTTGCGGATCGCGTGCGAATCCGCCTTTCGATCGAGGCCCGTCCCGCTTTAATGAGGACAACAAGAAAGGAATCTGCATGTCTGAGTTTGCTGCCGGTCCTGCCGGTCGTATCGAGCGTGTCCGTGCCCTGATGGCCGAGCGCGGCTACGACGCCATCGTCGTGCGCGACGAGGCCAACCTCCGTTGGCTCACGGGCGTGAAGGGCGTCTTCGACTACACCTTCGAGTTCCCGCACGCCGCGTTTATTACGGCCGATCAGTGCCTGTTCCACACCGACTCGCGCTATCTCAACAGCTTTGAGGAGAACACGCCCGCCGGCAGCCCCTGGGTCTACGACATGGACGAGGGCACCATCCCCGGTTGGGTCGCCGGCAAGATCGCGGCTAACAAGTGCCGTGTCTGCGCCGTCGAGGACGACATGCAGATTAACTTCTACCAGGGTATCCAGCGTGGTCTGGAGGATCGCTCCGTCGCCTGCATGTTGCCGTTGATGCACGACGACATCCGCAAGATGCGCGCCATCAAGGATGCCGAGGAGATCGAGCTCATGCGCCACGCACAGTCGATCACCGACGCCGCCTTCCAGCACATGCTCGGCTATATTAAGCCCGGTATGACCGAGAAGCAGGTTCGCAACGAGCTCGAGAACTTTATGTTCGCCAACGGCGCCGACAGCCTTGCCTTCGGCTCCATCGTGGCGAGCGGTCCCAACACCGCCAACCCGCATGCCGTCCCGAGCGACCGTGTCATCGAGAAGGGCGATTTCGTTCTCATGGATTACGGCGCGGGCTACTGCGATTATCGTTCCGACATGACGCGCACCGTCGTGATGGGCGAGCCTACCCAGGAGCAGCTCGACCTGTACGCGCTCGTGCGCCGTACGCACGAGGAGTGCGTCGCCGCCATCCATCCGGGCGTCGAGGGCAACGACATTTTCAAGCTTTCCAAGAAGATCATCGGCGATGCCGGCTATGGCGATTACTACAACCATGGCCTGGGCCACGGCGTGGGCATCGACATCCATGAGCTGCCCAACTTCAACCGTAGCAAGAACATCATTGAGGTCGGCTCGGTTATTACCATGGAGCCCGGCGTCTACCTGCCCGGTGTGGGCGGCGTGCGCCTGGAGGACTACGGCGTGGTCACCGAGAACGGCTACGAGCCCTTCACCAAGACCCCGCACGACCTGCACGTCATCGACTGCTAGCCCATTTCGATAGATTTTTGGGGCGGGGCGTCCGGAGCAATTCGGACGCCCCGCGTTCTCTTTTTATGCGCTCGCTGCAGGCGCCGTCTGCAAGTGTATAATTTCGGTCGTATGTAATTTGGACGCTTGTGCGTTCTGCCCATAACAAGAAAGGTCGCTATGCCTACCATTTCTACCGCCGACTTCAAGAACGGCCTCGGTCTCCGCATTAAGGACAAGGTCTACACCATCGTCGAGTTCCAGCATGTCAAGCCGGGCAAGGGCGGCGCGTTTGTGCGCTACAAGACCCGCGACATCAAGAGCGGCCGCGTCGTCGAGAACACCTGCAACGCCGGCACCAAGTTCGAGAGCGTCATGCTCACCACCCGTGAGTTCCAGTACCTCTACAACGATGGCACCGACTACATCTTCATGGACAACGAGTCCTATGAGCAGGTTCCCGTTCCCGAGGACATGGTGGGCGAGAACTCCAAGTGGCTGCGCGAGAACGACATCTGCCAGCTGCTCTTCGCCGACGATGAGCTCATGGGCGTGACTCCGCCGATGTTCATCGAGACCACCATCGTCCAGACCGACCCGGGCTTTAAGGGCGACACCGTCCAGGGTTCCACCAAGCCGGCCACGATCGACACCGGCGCTGTCATCCAGGTCCCCATGTACCTCAACGAGGGCGAGGTCATCAAGGTTGACACCCGCGACGGCAAGTTCGTCTCCCGCGTCTAGCAACCAACTCTTCTAGGAGGACTCATGCCCCAGGAAATCAAGATTGACGGCATCGGCATTTCGCCCGATGTTCTGACCGCCATCGTCTCGCGCGCCGTGTCGGATGTCGAGGGCATCGCCTCCGTTGGCGTCAAGGACCTTGCCACCAACCTTGTCTCCATGATGCTTTCGTCCAAGGCCCCGGCTTCCGAGCCGGCGGTCGAGGCCGAGGTCGTTGGCGACAAGCTCGCACTCACCGTGCGTGTCGTGGTGTTCTTTGGCTATCCGTTCAAGAAACTCGCCGAGGCCGTTCGCGCCGCCGTGGTCGCCGCCATCGATGCTCAGGTGGGCGTCGAGGTCGAGCGCGTTGACGTTTGCATCGACGGTCTCGTTTTCCCCAAGGAGTAACCTTTGAGCCTTAAGGTTTATCGCGGGCGTACGCTTGCCCGCAGTCAGGCGCTGCAGCTGCTGTTCCAGGCCGAGGCCACGGACAGCCCGCTCGAGCGCGTCCTCGAGGGTGATTTCCTGATCTCGAAGGGTCCCCTCGATCCCTATGCGCTGGAGCTGTGCCGCGGTGCCTATGAGCATATCGATCGCATCGACTGCGCTCTGCGCTCCGTTGCCAAGAACTGGGATCTTATGCGCATGCCCGGCGCCGACCGCAATCTGCTGCGTATCGCCGTTTACGAGATGCGTTTCCTCACCGACGAGGAGGTCTCGGACGCCATCGTAATCAACGAGGCCGTCGAGCTTGCCAAGGCCTATGGCACCGACCAGTCCGCGTCGTTCGTCAACGGCGTGCTGGGCAAGATCGCTCGCAGCGAGGAGCTGCCGGGCGAGGACCTGTACCAAGAGCTGCTGGCCGAAGATCGCGCTCGCGAGGAGGCCCAGGCTGCCGAGGCTGCCGCCAAGGTTGCGGTTGCCCAGGCTGAGGCCGGCGTGCTGGCCGAGGATGCGGACGCCGCCGAGGCTGTTGTCGACTCCGTCGAGGAGTAGCTATGCCAGAGGGTTCCGTCCGCAACTTCGACGAGATCTCGGACCGCTTGGACCAGATCATCGCTACCGTTCGTTCCAAGGATACCTCCTTGGAACGTTCGCTCGATTTGTTTGACGAAGCGATAGAGCTGGGCTCCCGCGCGGTCGATATGGTCGACAAGTTTGAGCTTACGCCGCGTGAGGCCGACAAGCTCGAGCAGGAATATGATGAGGATGCGGCAAACGAATCCCAGGATAGCTAGGCCGCATCTCCGGATACGAATGGTTGATGGCATTCATGAAACGCGTGCGTCTTGATGACGAACTGATTTCACAGGGCATCTGCGCCGATCGCGCGGATGCCCTTCGCACTCTTATGGCCGGCTTGGTCTCGAGTGGCGGTGAGCGCTTGACTTCGCCGGGTCTTAAGGTGATGCCTGGGCTGCCGCTGCACGTGAAGGGGCGCATTCCCTATGTTGGCCGCGGCGGTCTTAAGCTCGAAGGCGCGCTTGATGCGTTTGGTATCAATCCGACGGGCCTTGCCTGTTTGGATGTGGGCTGCTCTACCGGGGGTTTTACCGATTGCCTGCTCAAGCGCGGAGCTGCGACCGTTGTCTCTGTGGACGTGGGTCGCGCCCAGTTCGATTGGTCGTTGCGTCAGGACGATCGCGTGACGCTGCATGAGCGCACAAACGTGACGCAGCTGCCTGAGCTTGGCTATGCCGGCGCCATCGACCTGGCTGTGTGTGATGTCTCGTTTACCAGCATCGCGAACATTATCGATGCGGTACTGGCGTGCCTGGTGCCTACGGGTGCATTCTGCACGCTCGTAAAGCCGCAGTTTGAAGCTCCGGCGGCGCTGGTGGGCGAGGGCGGCATTGTGACCGATCCCACCGTGCGCCGCGATACACTCGTTGCGGCAGTTGAACTCTTTGCTGCCAAGGGGCTGTTCCCGGTCGATGTGTGCGTGTCACCCATTCATGGTGCCAAGGGCAACGTTGAGTTTTTCCTGTACGGCATGAGGTGTGCCCCCGGCGGACGTACCGACGATGAGCTGCAATCCCAGGTATCGGTTTTGAGCGAGAAAGCTGCAACGCTATGAAGGTCTTTCTGGTTCCCAATTACTACAAGCAAGAGGCGGTCGAGAGCGGCCTGATACTCGAGCTTTGGCTGACGCGCCAGGGCTATGAGGTCGCATGGGCTGCCGACCAGCGATCGAAGATTCAAAGCACGCCTGATATTGACGGCTCCGATCTGGTCATTACGCTCGGCGGTGACGGTACGTTGCTGCGCGCTGCCCGCATCCTCAACCATCGCGAGATTCCTATCCTCGGTCTTTCCTATGGTCACCTGGGCTTTTTAACTGCTGCGAGTCCCGAGGAGCGCGACATTCTGCAGGTCGTAAGCGACGCCCTGTCCGGCGAGCTTCATGTGAGCCGTCGCGCCACCATCGCTGCGGATATCGTGTCCGTGCGCGAAGACGGTACGAAGGATGTCGTGCGCACGTTCGCCCTCAACGACATGGCGCTTACCCGAGGTCCGCTGTCCGATATGGTCGAGTTCGACATCACGGTGTCGGGCCACCATATCGACCGACTGCGTGGCGACGGTGTGGTCGTGTCCACGGCGACTGGTTCTACGGGTTACGCGCTCAGCGCCGGTGGCCCCATCGTGAGCCCCGATTACACGGGCATGGTCTGCGTGCCCATCGCTCCACATACCATTCAGGCTCGCGCTTTCTTGACTTCGCCGAGTGATGTCGTTGAGATCTTTATGTCCGATGATCGCCCGAGCGTGCCGGCTATCGCCATCGACGGACAGTTTATTACCTGCGATGGCACGGTCGAGAGCGTGGCTGTGCGTCGCGGGCCCGGAGATGTGCTGCTGCTCGATTATGGCCCCGAGAGCTTCTATAACTCGGTGAGCCGCGTATTCTACGGAGTCCGTCATGATCGATGAGCTGCAGGTTTCTAACATTGCACTCATTCGCGAGGCGACGCTGGTGCCGAGTGCCGGCCTGACTGTCCTGACTGGCGAGACCGGTGCCGGCAAGACCGCGCTGCTCTCGGCCCTCAAGCTTATTTTGGGCGAGCGTGCGGATTCGTCGACGGTGCGCGAGGGCGAGGCACTGGCGAGCGTCGAGGCGCGACTCTTCGACGGGCCGCACGACACGGAGGGGTTCACCGTACAGCGCAGCCTTTCTGCCGAGGGCCGCAGCCGCGTGAAGATTGACGGTCGCATCGCCAGTGTGCGCGAGCTTTCGGAGCGCGTTGGCGTGATGATGGATCTGTGCGGCCAACACGAGCATCAGCGCTTGCTCGACCCGGCGCATCACGTTGCGATGGTCGATGCCTGGGCGGGACGCTCTGCGCTCGAGGCGCTGGATGCGTACCGCGCCTGCTTTAAGGCATCGCGTGCTGCCGCCAAGGAGGTTCGACGTGTCGAAGAGGCCTCGCGTGCGCAGGGGAGCCGCGTCGAGGAGGCGCGCTTTGCCCTCGAGCGCATCGGCGAGGTCGACCCCAAGCCGGGCGAGTATGAGGAACTCGAGGAACTGCTGCCGCGCTCCGAACATGCCGAGGTACTGGTTGCCACGGCCAATGATGCCCATGCATCGCTTGCCTCCGAAGGGGGAGCGCTCGATGCCGTGAACAGCGCCGTGGCAGAGCTTTCCCGTATGGCTACCGTCGATCGCAAACTGGGCGACATTGCCGATGCGCTTTCGGATGCCTGCATCTCCCTTGAGGATTGCGCGAACGAGCTTCGTGCCTATCGCGATGGCGTCGCCTTCGACCCGCGCGAGCTCGCTCGCATGCGTGAGCGGTATTCCGACCTCAAGGGCCTGTTGCGTCAGTGGGGTCCCACCATGGACGATGTTTTTGCTATGCGCGATCGCTCGCAAGAGCTGCTGTCCCTGGTCGATGATGGCGATGAGCAGATCAAAAAGGCGCGTGAGGCACTCGGGAGCGCTGAGCGCGAGTTGTTTGCCGCTGCCAAGGCACTTAAGCGCGCTCGCAATACGGCGGCCCCGCGCTTCTGCCACGAGGTTGGCCGCCAGATGGCGCGCTTGGAGATGGGTAGTGCCGAGCTCGTCTGGGAGTCGCGCGATCTTCCCCGTGCTGAGTGGACGCCCGTTGGTCCTTCGAGCTACGAGCTGCTATACCGCAGCGGTGCCGGCTTGACGCCACGTCCCCTTCGCCGCATTGCGTCGGGCGGCGAGCTCAGCCGCGTCATGCTGGCAAGCAAGGTTGTCCTCGGTAACGCGGACGGTGTTGATACGTTGGTGTTTGACGAGGTCGATGCTGGTGTCGGTGGCTCCACGGCGCGTGCACTTGCGGGCGTGCTGACAGATCTCGCCGCTACGCATCAGGTGATTGTCGTAACCCACTTGGCGCAGGTTGCCGTCATGGCCGACAAGCATTATGTCGTCAGCAAGGAACCGGGCGATGTTCCCCAGACGCATTTGGACGAGGTAACCGGCGAAGCGCGTACCGCCGAGATCGCCCGTATGTTGAGCGGCGATCAATCGGAGGCGAGCTTGGCGCATGCCAAGCAGATGCTTGAAGAAGCGCGAGGCTAGAATGAGCCGGCGGTGTTGGGGGGGGGATATCGGTAATTGTTGTCCCGCCGCTTGCTTGTCTGGCCCGACTGTTAGAAAACTATGCCGGTTTACTACGATGAATCGGCATAGCTCGAGCACAGGAATAATTGCAAAAAGAAAACCGCAGGTAGAACGCCTGCGGTTTTCTTTTAAAACGCAATGTGGTCGTATATTCCTGTTTCATCGTAGTAAACCGGCATAGTTTTGTGCCAGGTAGCCAGCGAACCCTGCAAAACCTACTCAACGACCTTATCCGGCTGGATGAGCTCCTCGTAGTAGCTGATATGCTCACGCGCGTCTTTAATCTCGGGCAGCAGGAAGTTGTAGATGACTTCGATGATCATCGTGGCGCTGATCTTGGAGAACGCGAAGTCACCCGTTGTCAGCAACGCTTCGTGATTGACGGTATTAAAGGTGTAGTCGGCGAGGCGCGCAAGTGGAGACTTGCTATCGCTGCTGATGACGACCACGGTTGCGCCGCAGTCGCGAGCCGCTTTTGCCATGCGATTCAGTCGGCGCGATTTGCCAGAGTTTGAGATTAGCACGATAACGTCACCCGGGCGCAACGTAAGCGCAAAGCCGATTGATGTCTCGCTAATGGTGCTCGCCATGCAGCGCAGGCCCAGCTGCGAAAACTTAAACGTCGCATCGAGCGCGACCGCGTTGGTATTGCCCACAGCCGCAAACTCAATAACCCCTGCATGCTTAAGGGCATGCACAACAGCCGCCAGCGTATCGTGGTCGATCCCGTCGATGGTCGCATTAAGCTCACTCACCTTGGCAGCCAAGATGTTCTTGAGGCTCTGCTCCATATTGTCGAGCGAGACCTCGTCAGTCAGGCCCTCGTTGCGCTGGCTTTCCAAATCCCTCGCCAACGAAAACTGAAAGCTGCGGAAGCTACCAAAGCCCAGCTTGCGGCAGAAGCGCGAAACGGTCGCCTCTGACGTGGCGGCGGCTCGCGAGAGCTGAGCTGCCGTGAGGCGCGGCGCCTCGGACTGGTGCTCCAATATATAGTCGACAATGCGCTGCTCGGACTCGCTGTATCCCTGGTGGGTGCTAATGAGGGAAAGTGCGCTCTTGCTACTATCGGTCATGGATGGCTCCTGGTTGGCATGAAAATCTAATTTGATTTGCAATGCCATAGTATACGGGCATTTCCAATTACAAGATACACCTTGCCGTTTCAATTGTTGATGGTAAACTTTCACCTACCGTTTACGGTTATGAAAGAACCTTTCACCGGAGAATTGCACCTTGTCTCTTCTCACGCGGACGGTAGGTTGGTATCTTTCAGTTGTGGAAAAACGCGCATCGAAGCGCGTGTAGGGGAGCGCCCGCGGGCGCTGTACTCAAGAAGGAGGGACACATGGCTAAGTTTGACATCATCGCCGCCACCGGTTGCCCGACCGGCATTGCGCACACCTTCATGGCTAAGGAGGCGCTGGAGAAGGCAGCTGCCGAGCGCGGTCTGACCATTAAGGTTGAGACTCATGGCCAGGTCGGTGTCGAGAACGAGCTCACCAAGAGTGAGATCGCTGGTGCCAAGGCCGTTGTCGTCGCAGCCGATAAGGATGTCCAGGCTGAGCGTTTCGCCGGCAAGCCCATGGTTTCCGTTGGCGTTTCCAAGGCCCTGTCCGTTGAGGCCGCCGGCAAGCTGATTGACCGCGCGCTCGCCGCCAAGGGCGACAGCACGGTTGCAGCCGCTGCCGATGTCGAGGACGAAGTCGAGGAGAAGGAGTCCATCGGCCACGTCATCTATAAGCACCTCATGAACGGCGTCAGCCATATGCTGGTCTTCGTCGTTGCCGGTGGTGTCCTGACCGCCGTTTCATTCCTGTGGGGCATTACGTCCTTCGATTCGACGGCGTCTGACTACAACAGCTTTGCTGCGATGCTCAAGATCATCGGCGGCATCGCCATGAACCTTATGGTTCCGGTGCTTTCCGCCTACATCGCCGAATCCATCGGCAAGCGCCCGGCGCTCGTCCCCGGCTTTGTTGCCGGTATGATCGCCATCCAGGGCCTGCCTGTTAACGCCGAGACTGGCATGATCGACGCCGGTGGCGCCGGCGTGGGCTTCGGCTTCCTGGGCGGCATCGTCGGCGGCTTCCTCGCCGGCTATGTCATCCTGCTGCTCGAGAAGGTCTTTGCCGGTCTGCCCAAGAACCTGGACGGCCTTAAGGCTATCTTCCTGTACCCGCTGTTCTCGACGGCTATCGTCGGCCTGGTCATGCTCGGTATTTCCGGCCCCATGGCTGCCATCAACACCGCCATGATGGACTTCCTCAAGGGCCTGTCCGCCTCTGGCGCCGTTGTCCTGGGTCTTGCCATTGGCTGCATGTGCGCCTTTGACATGGGCGGCCCGGTCAACAAGGCTGCTTACGTCACCGGTACCGCTATGCTCACCGAGGCTCTGGCCGCCGGTGTTGGCACCGATACCTATAACTTCGGCACCAACTTCATGGCTGCCGTCTCCGCCGCCTGCATCGTTCCGCCGCTGATCACCACCTTTGCCGTCGTTGTCGGTAAGAAGTACTTCAGCCAGGAGGATCACGACGCCGGTGTCGTCAACCTCATCCTTGGTTGCACCCACATCACCGAGGGCGCCATTCCGTTCATGACCAAGAACATCTGGCCCGTCATGCCCATCATGATGCTCGGTTCCTCTATCGCTTCGATCCTGACCATTATGTTCAACGTTCACGATCCGGCGCCTCACGGTGGCTTCCTGGTCCTGCCCGTTGTCGAGAACGGTCCGCTGTGGGTCCTCGCGATCCTCATCGGTGCTGTGGTCGGTGGCATCCTGTTCGTGGCCTTCAAGAAGTACGACTTCGAGAAGAACCAGAAGGCCGCTCCTGCAGCCAAGCCGGTTGAGGCCCCCGAGGCCGCTGCCGTCGAGGCCCCCAAGGCCGAGGCTGCCGACTTCGTGAAGGTCGAGAATGTCTTTGTCGCCGAGGACTTCGCTTCTCGTGACGAGGCTCTGAGTTTCGTTTCCAACCAGGCCGTCAAGGCCGGTATCGCAAGCGACGCCGACGCCGTGATGAACGCCTTCCTGGCCCGCGAGGCCGAGGGCACCACGGGCATGATGGAGGGCTTCGCCATCCCGCATGCCAAGTCCGACGCCATTACCGAGGCTGCCGTCATCGTCGTCAAGGACGAGTCCGGTGTGACCGGTTGGGACACCATGGACGGCGCTCCCGTCAATGTGGCTATCGCTCTGCTTATCCCGGGTGCACAGGCCGGCACCACGCACCTCAAGATCCTGTCCAAGGTCGCCGAGGCGCTCATGGACGAGGACTTCCGTGCCACTGTCAAGGGTTCCACCGACGCCGCCGAGATCGCCAAGACGATCAACGGCCGCCTGGTCTAATCCCGCAACACGCGAATACCATCGCCCCCTGTATATAAGGCGGAGTCCCTCTCCAGGGCCTCCGCCCTTTTTCTATCCCTCCCATAAGTTGTGGTGAAATAGGGACTGTTTAAACGATTCAACCCCAAATTCAATCCCTATTTCACCGCAGTTTATAAAAGGGCATAGAGGGGGGCTGCCTATCGAGTCTTTGTCGCGAACAGGTTATCAGCCAGAATTCCTTTCAGCCGACATTACTCTGGTCCGACTGGGTTTCCGCAGCTTGCTCGCCCACAGGGGCCCGTGCGCGGCCTGTGAGATTTATCGCGAGTTCCGCACGAGCCGAAGAGCACTTAATGTGCTTTCCGTCTTGCGCAGGACTGTAGAGCAGCAAACTTAATCGCCCCGCCCGGCGAGCAAGCGGACGACAAACACATCTGTCCAATAATTCGTCTGAAACACAATGAAAAACCGTTTGATGTGAGTTAATATAAACAACGTCGTGAATCTGACTCCTGCCACATGTATGACAGGGGTTAAACACAAAAAGGAGTCAACTATGGTTTCTGAGAAGGCTACCCTCGTTAATCCTCAGGGTCTGCACATGCGTCCGGCTGGTCTGTTCGCCTCCACCATGGGCAAGTATGCCTGTGACGTGACGGTCGTTACCCCCGAGAAGGAGGTCAACGGCAAGTCCCCGATGGCCCTCATGGCTGCTGGTATCCCCTGCGGCACCGAGGTCGAGGTCAAGTGCGACGGCGCTGACGAGGCCGAGGCTCTGGCTGCTGCCATCGAGCTCATCAAGAGCGGTCTTGGCGAGTAGAACTCAAACGGGTCGCATGTTGAACAACTAAGTTCATATTTGGGGGCGCAGTGACCTGTTGTAAGGTAGCTGCGCTCTTTTGTCATGGATATGGCAAAACGCTTTATCACATGACACGGAGAGAGGAATGGGAATGTATCAGGGAGTCAACGCTTCCGAGGGCATCGGTATCGGCACCGTCATGGTTGCCGTCGATCCCGACTTGACGTTTGAGCCGCACGAGGTTGCTGATTCGGCAGCAGAGAAGGAGCGCTATCAGTCCGCTCTTTCGGTCTTCTGCGAGAAGACCCAGGCTCAGGCCGACCACATGAAGGAGACGGTGGGCGAGGCCGAGGCCGAGATCATGAGCGGACACATTGTCTTGGCTCAGGACCCGGGCATGACCGACGCCATCAACGCCGCCATTGACGGCGGTACCTGCGCCGAGCAGGCGCTCATGGACACCTCGACCATGTTCGAGAAAATGTTCCTGTCTATGGACGACGAGATGTTCCGTCTGCGCGCGGCCGACATCGCCGACATCCGCACCGGTATTCTGGCCGAGCTGCTGGGCAAGGAGGTCGTCGACCTCTCCGTCCTGCCCGAGAACACTGTCGTTGTCGTGCACGACCTCACGCCGTCCATGACCGCCACGATCGATAAGGCCCACGTTGCCGGTATCGTCACCGAGACCGGTGGCCGCACGTCGCATTCCGCGATTATTGCGCGCGCCCTTGAGATCCCGGCTGTCCTTTCGGTTTCCAACAGCTGCACCGCGCTGCGCAACGGTATGACCGTTGTCGTCGACGGTGGCAAGGGTATCGTTGAGGCCGATCCCGACGAGGAGACGCTCGCTGCCTACACCGCCAAGGCCGAGGCCTTCGCTGCCGAGAAGGCAGCCCTCGAGGCCTTCCGTGGCAAGCCGTCCGTGACTGCCGATGGCATCAAGAAGATCATCGCCTGCAACATCGGTAACCCCGATGACGTGCCCAACGCGCTCGATCACGACGCCGAGGCCATCGGTCTGTTCCGCTCCGAGTTCCTGTTCATGGACTCTGCTGAGCTTCCTTCCGAGGAGGAGCAGTTCAACGCCTACCGTAAGGTCGCCAGCGCGCTCAAGGGTGCTCCGGTCATCATCCGCACGCTCGATGTGGGCGGCGACAAGGAGATTCCGTATCTGCACATGGTCAAGGAAGATAACCCCTTCATGGGCTTCCGCGCCGTGCGTTACTGCCTGGCCAATCCCGACCAGTACAAGGTCCAGCTCCGCGCTCTGCTGCGCGCTAGCGCCTTCGGTGACGTCAAGATCATGATCCCGCTCGTCACCTGCGTCGAGGAGGTCTTGGCTGTCAAGGAGCTCGTCGAGCAGTGCAAGGCCGAGCTGACCGAAGAGGGTCGAAAGTTCAACGAGAACATCGAGGTCGGCATTATGGTCGAGACGCCCGCCGCTTCGCTGCTCGCAGACCGTCTTGCCGAGGTCGCCGACTTCTTCTCCATCGGCACCAACGACCTGATCGGCTACACCATGTGCGCCGACCGTGGCAACGACACCATCTCCAACCTGTACCAGGTGTACTATCCCGCCGTGCTCCGCTCGCTCAAGAACATCATCGAGAGCGGCGTGAAGGCCGGCATCATGGTCGGTATGTGCGGCGAGGCCGCTGCCGATCCGCTGCTCGAGCCGCTGCTGATCAGCTGGGGCCTGGAGGAGTTCTCGATGAGCGCTCCGTCGATCCTGCGCGCCCGCAAGACCATCAGCCAGTGGACCAAGGCCGAGTGCGACGAGCTCGCCGAGAAGGCGCTCGCCTGCAACACCGCCGCCGAGGTCAAGGCACTGCTCGAGTCCGCAGCTCGCTAATTTGGTATCAGAGGTAACCGCGTGGTTGGAATGGGCCGGCCACGCGGCCCTCACATATACAGGGGGTACTGTAAATGTTCTACACGCTAACCGCTAACCCGGCTGTCGACATGACGGTTTCGAGCTCTCCGCTCGAGCCCGACGAGAACGTCCGCACCGGCTCGGCCAGCTACACGGCTAACGGCAAGGGCCTCGACGTGTCCTTCGCCTTTAAGAAGATGGGCGTCGACACCGTCGCGCTCGGCTTCTTCGCTGGCTTCACGGGCAAGTTCATCGTCGAGGAGGTCATGAACCTGGGTTGCCTCTGCCGCCCGGTCTGGACCGACGGTATCACGCGCATTAACACCTACGTCAACGATGGCCAGCACGAGTACGGCATCCTGAACCCGGGTGCTCCGATCACGCCGCAGCACCAGGAGGAGCTCTACAACATCCTGGACACCGCGGGCGATCTCGAGTGCCTGATCGTTTCCGGCTCCGTGCCTCCCAAAGCTACGCCTGACTTCCTGGCTCAGGTCATGGAGCACGCTCAGGCTCGTGGCGCCGACGTCGTCCTGGACCTGTCCTCCGACAAGCTCAAGGAGCTCGCTCACAAGAAGCCGCTGCTCATCAAGCCGAACCATCACGAGATGAAGGCCATCTTCGGCGTGCCGGTCGACACCGACGACGAGGTTCGCGTTGCCATGAAGATGGCTCACGACGCTGGCGTTCAGAACGTGCTGCTCACCCGTGGTAGCCGCGGCGACGCTTACTTCTCCAACGGCGAGGACATCTGGTACGCCAAGCGTGAGTTCAACATCAAGCTGGTTTCTTCCGTCTGCGCCGGCGACTGCACCCTCGCTGCGTTCCTGCACAAGTGGTACAGGGATCGCGACAACGTCGAGGAGGCCATGAAGCTCGCTATGGCCACCGGCGCCAACGTTGCCGAGTCCGTCGGCATTGGCGACTTTGGTCACGTCGACGAGTACAGCAAGCGCGTTGCTGTCCGCAAGCTCGATCGTCAGTAATCGAAACGCGACATATTCGTGCGCATGCGGCGCCCCGGTTTCGGCCGGGGCGCCTTTTTTGTTTCTTCATGGGGGTGGAGATGTCCTGCCGTACTTCATCGCTTCCACACCGTTCACCGAGTTGTCCTAGCCTTTTACCGATGCGTGGAATATACTTTCATTAACACGTTGCTTCGTGAAAGGAACATTCATGATTTACACGCTCACTGCAAATCCCGCCATTGACTACAACATCGCCTGCGACGGCCTTGCTGCCAACACTGTCACGCGTACCCGCAACGCGGTCTACACGCCCAACGGCAAGGGTCTTAACGTCTCGTTCACTCTCGATCACTACGGTGTCGACACCACGATTCTGGGCTTCTTCGCTGGCTTCTCGGGTGAGTTTATCGTCAAGGGCGCCGAGGCCCTGGGCGTGCCCGTCAAGCCCGTGTGGACCGACGGCATCACGCGCGTCAACGTGTTCCTCAATGCCGGCCCCGACACCGAGTACAACATGGTCAACGCCGGTGCCGCCATCAACGAGGCCAACGAGCAGGAGATGTTTGAGCTTATCGATTCGCTCGATGACATGACCTGCCTGGTCATTAGCGGCTCGCTGCCTCCTAACACTTCCGAGGGCTTCTTGGCCGAGGTCCTGCGCCGTGTAAAGGCCAAGGGGGCCGAGTTCGTGCTCGATATCTCGAGCCATCAGCTGGCAGACCTCATTGCCATGGAGCCGCTGCTGATCAAGCCCAATGACGACGAGCTGCTCGACATCTTTGGCATCAAGGTGAGCGGTGGCGACGATGAGTCCGTCAAGGGCGCTATGGCCGAGCTGCATGCCAAGGGCGCCAAGAACGTGCTGCTGACCCTCGGTGGCGCCGGTGCTTACTTCTCCAACGGCGAGCACATCTGGTTTGCCAACCGCACCTTCGACGTCAAGCTGCTGTCGACGGTGTGTGCCGGCGATTCCTCGCTCGCTGCCTTCCTGTCCGTGTGGCACGACGCCCCCGAGCGTGTTGAGGATGCTTTGCGTCTTTCGATGGCCACCGGCGCCAACGTGGTCGAGTGCCCCGGTCTGGGCGATTTTGCCAAGGTGGACGAATATAAGAAGCACATCGAGGTTCGCCAGGTCTGCTAGCAGCATCGATACATCGTTGCCGAACACCCGCTTTGGATTACCAAGGCGGGTGTTTTTTGTGCGCTGAACGTATGTGGCGTTTGCTGTCTCGTTTTATCGAATCGACGACGCGATTGCGTGTGCGCGCTTTCTCGTTTCTTGTTAGACTTCTTGAGAACCATCGATTAACGCTCGCAAGTGCAGGAGGCCATAGGCATGTGCAATGTTTCTCTCAACGGTACGCAACCGTCTGATGCCTCCCTGCGCGTCCTGCGTTCGCTCGAAGCAGCCGGTCTTGAGGCTTGGTACGTAGGCGGTTGGGTGCGCGACGCCCTGATGGGGCGCCCCAGCCACGATGTTGATATGTGCTGTAGCGGCCTGTGGCAGGAGTCCAAAGCGGCGCTCGAGACCGCCGGCATCGCGGTCGTGGAGTCGGGCATTAAATTTGGCGGAATCACGGCTATTTCCGATGGCGAGCGTATCGAGGTCACCACGTACCGCCTGGATGGCTTTTACACCGATGGTCGCCATCCCCAGAGTGTGGAGCGTGCCGCCTCGCTCGAGGACGATCTAGCGCGCCGCGACTTTACCGTCAACGCCATGGCCTGGCATCCCGAGCGCGGGCTTGTCGACCGCTACGACGGCCAGGGTGACTTGGAGCGCAAGCTGATTCGTGCTGTCGGCGATCCCAAGCGTCGCTTTAACGAGGATGCACTGCGCATGTTGCGCGCGGTGCGCTTTGCCTGCCGCCTTGACTTTATGATTGAGCCCGAGACCAAGCGCGCGCTTGCCGAGTGCGCGCTGCTGCTCGATGCCGTAGCGCGCGAGCGTGTGGGTATTGAGCTCGAGGGCATTCTTTCGACCGGTCACGGGGGAGACGCCATGTTGCGCTACCCTGAGCTCATCTGCGTCGCTGTGCCCGAGTTGGCAGCGGGTCGCGGGTTTGATCAGCGAAGTGTCTATCATGCGTTTAACGTCTACGAGCATATCGCCCGTGTGCTGACGGTGGCAGGGGAGCTGGCGCTGTGCGACGGCGTCGCGCCATCGTCGAGCCTTATGTGGGCGGCGTTTTTGCACGATGTCTCCAAGCCCGAGTGCTTTACGGTCGATCACGCCGGCAGCGGACACTTCTACGGTCATCCCGAGCTCGGCGCCAAGAAAGCGCGCGTCATTATGGATCGCCTGGCACTCTCGCACGACTTGGTGCGCGACGTGTGCCTGCTCATCAAATATCACGATAAGCCGCTGCGCCCCGAGCGATCCTGCCTGCTCAATATGATGCGCGCGCTTTCGGGCGAGGGCGTCGACACGCCGCGTCTGATGGACGAGCTCATGGACCTTAAGCGTGCCGATACGCTCGGCAAGGCCCCGTCTTGCTTCTATTACGTTGAGACGATTGAGGAGATGCGCGCGATGGCGCACGAGCTGCTGAAGGCAGGGGAGCCCTATACGCTCAAGATGCTCGCCATCAACGGCGGCGACCTGATCCGTGCCGGAGTCAAGCCCGGGCTGGAACTGGGTCAGCTTCTCAACTCCGCCCTCGACGCCGTGATCGAAGACAATATTCCCAACGACCGCGAAGCTCTTTTGGTCCATCTCAACTTGAATTAGCTACCCAGTTTACCTGCGTGTTCCATAACCTGCCGACATTTTTTCGGCAATTTGGAATTTCTTCTTGCGCTGACGTTTTTTGTCCCGTAATATATTTCCTCGCAGCACGGCAGTGCAGATGTCATGTGGCCCGTTCGTCTAGCGGTTTAGGACGCCGCCCTCTCAAGGCGGAGATCACCAG
>UQKV01000020.1 GCA_900541665.1 uncultured Collinsella sp. | reverse complement strand
GGCGGCGCAGTAGGAGGCGAAGTCCTGCAGGAGCATATATTCGTCGCGCTGGAGCAGGCGCTGGGCGAGATCGTCGTAGCTCACACCGTCGGAGAAGCCCGTGCGGAGCTGATCGACCACGCGCTTGAGCGCGTCGTCGCGCTCGCAGAGCCGCTGGGGCGCGTAGCCCTGCGCCTTCAGGCGCGCGACCTCGTCCGCGTGCAGGCCGAAGAGGAACATATTCTCGTCGCCGAGCACCTCGTGCATCAGCCGCACGTCCTCGAGCTTAGCACCGCCATAGCTTCTGCCGGTCGATGTCTTAAGGAATCCCGGCTTAGCCTCCAGCGCAATCTCACAGACGCGACGCTTGGCGGCATCGTCGCCGTCCAGCTTGCACATCTCGACGATCACCTTGTCAGTGATGCCATGCGCGCGACAAAAATCAGCGACGGCAGTCATCTCGCGCTCGATGGCAACAAAATCGCGGTTCTCGACCGACTCCTGATTCAAAACGTAGTCAATCTCGGTAAAGCCGCGCGCAGCGTATTCCTCAAACCTCGCAAGCTTCTCCTCAAGCGTCATAGTGCCCTGGGGAAAGTCGATAGCGCCGGCAAGGATGATGTCAGAGTCCTCGAGCATGGCGCGACCCGTCTCGTACTCCTGCAGGTTCGCAAATACGCAGCGGAAGTTGTACCTTAACGCCTTCTCGACATACTGCTCAAACGTGTCCTCGGGGGCATCGATATAGTCGATGTATTTATTGATGGGTTTGGCAAACGTCATGCTGGGCCTCCTTGTTCAGGACCGACAACCAATCCGTGGGTTCACGCGAAAAACCACGTTCAATGTACGCCCGATACGCAAGGGCAGCGTCCTCATTCCGACAAGCGGTATGAAATTAGCCTTAAAAGTATATTCATGGACAGCGAATAGCGCCGCACGCGGATGCCGGCAACGAGACACTCCCCTCAATACACCCCCATGCCCATTCAGAATAACAAGGGGCCCGTATCCCAACGGATACGGGCCCCTTTCGGCCATGACCTATCTCAGCAACAAAGACTACTTGCGGTGAGCGCGGTAGAACTCGATCGCACCATCTTATCCGAGCCGGGACACGTTCGCATAGCGTGGCGCGTGACGGTTGCAAAACCACCCCATTTGAAACAAACGCAAAAAAGTACTTGCAAAGACGCGTTCCGACATATAAGTTGATAAAAGACCGCCGTTGCGGTTTTAAGTAGATCGAGCATATGAAGTTTGAGTTTTAGCGTGTAAGAGAAGGAAGATCGGCAAAGTACAACCCCAAACGCAATGACAACTTAATGAGGTAACTGCCACATGTGAGGCACCCAGGGCATTGCTGTCTCGATTTTGAGCACGATGCCTTCCGCCTTGCATGGGCCGTTCTATCCCGCCCCTGCAGCAACTGCCTCACGGGCTCATTGAAAACCGCATAGCACCCCAACGTCAGCACATCACCCACGGCAAGCACATCACTCACGACAACCGACACATCAACAAACAGCACGAACATCAACCGATTGGAGAAGCTATGACAAACCACCACGCTGAAGACGGCGATAAGAAAAACATTCTGGATGCCCGCATTGAGCGAGCATATGCAAACGAATATGACGCCGCCTTTGCCGCCGCGACCATCAAGAACTACGCGTCGCTACCGCTCGCGACGATCTTGGCCGACCACCCTCAACTGCTGAAGCGCTGCACAAAGATCATGGGCGACCCCGACATTCGCAAGCTGACAGACCCCTATGCCCCAAAACGCGACAACGATTCGTACGTTCTTACCGTAGGCTGCCTAGCCCATATGCTTACGGCGCTCGACACGAAACTCAAGCTCGAATGGGAACCCGACGAGCGTCATGAACTCGAAAGCAAGCGGAACACCCTGCGCACCGCACTGTTCCTTCCGTTGGACGGCCTCAAGCGCTGCAACGTCGAGCTCAATACACAGGCGCGGCAAAAGCCCGGGACCACGGGGCAGAAAACTCCAAGACCCCATGCGGCCATCGTCGACCGCAACCGATATAACCGCATGACCGCGCACTTTTCCGCCGAGGGAGCAGCCATAAGGACGCTGATCGACCTGCTGTGCCTCCTGAGCATCAACGAGCTATTTGAGGGCTATCTCGCCCTTGTTCCCGCGACGGCACCCAAGTCGGTAGCAAAGATCATCGAGACCTGCAGACGCCAGTTTGAGCGCCATCGCAATGGCAGCGAGATGAACGCCAGCATCGCGCAGTACTACACGGCCCATTACAAAAAAGACGGATGTGCCCCTGTCGAGCATCAGCTGCGGCTCGCCTATACCACGCCCGTCGCAACGCTCCATCGCTTTGGAGCCCTTGGCGCTTGCGAGCCGCACGAACAGGCAGCCTGCCCCACAACCGAGCTCGATCTCAG
Source organism: uncultured Collinsella sp. (assembly GCA_900541665.1). Lineage (GTDB taxonomy): Bacteria > Actinomycetota > Coriobacteriia > Coriobacteriales > Coriobacteriaceae > Collinsella. Next base: position 33,230 of record UQKV01000020.1, on the reverse strand, counting down.
GCTCGGACGAACCCTGTAGCCCGCCAGCCCCTCCGCGGGCAACAATCCTATTCCACAACACAACCAACAGAAAGGAGTCCCCATGGACACCAATCATTCCCCCATCATCAGCCCCCTCACCATGCGTGAATCCGCCCGAGGTATCACGCTCACCAGCATTTACGATGAGATGCTCGCCCGTCGCGAGCTCTCCGTCATGGGAAGCATCGAAACCCCGATGGCCTACGACCTATGCCAGCAGATCCGCCTGCTCGATGCCACCGATCCCAGCCGCCCCATCACCATATTTGTCGCCAGCGCCGGCGGAAGCGTGCGATCGGGTCTTGCGATCTATGACGCCATGCGCCTCGCATCGTGCCCCATCCGCACCGTCTGCCTGGAATTCGCCGCGTCCATGGGCGCCGTGATCTTTATGGGCGGCGACGATCGCCGTATGGCGCCCCATGCAGAGCTCATGATTCACGACCCGCTGATCCCCCAGGGGGCAGGCGGCTCGGCACTTGCGCTGCAGGAAACCAGCCGGCGTCTCATGCAGACCCGCAAGACCCTCACGCAAATCCTCTCGGACCGCAGCGGCCTCACGCCCAAGCGCATCCAGTCCCTCACTGCAAAAGACACCTACCTTTCGGCCGAGCGCGCCGTCGAGCTCGGCTTTGCCCACGAAATCCTCTCGACCACCAAGGAGGTCGCCCATGTCTAACCTCGCCAGCCGCCTCGCCGCATCTGAGTCCGCATCGTCCACCATCCTCGCCAAGGATCGAACGCTTTCCTGCGACACCCGCCAAACGGGACTCAACAACAACGCACTTGTGATCGGCCCCTCGGGAGCCGGCAAGACCCGAAACGTCCTCAAGCCCAACCTGCTGCAAATGAACGCAAGCTACATCGTGCTCGACACCAAAGGCACGCTCTGTCGCGAAGTGGGACCCGTGCTGGCAGTCCACGGTTACCGCGTGCAATGTCTCAACTTCGCCGACCTCAACACCGTCCCGGCCCTTGCGCCCGGCATCGAGCGCTGCGGCTACAACCCCCTGAGGCACATTCGCCGCAAGGCGGACGGCAGGCCCAACCAGCAGGACATTCTCTCAGTGGCAAAGGCCATCTGCCCCATCGAGGACAACAACCAGCCTTTTTGGGATCATGCGGCGGCAAACCTGCTGTCGTGTCTTATCGCCTACGTCACCGAACAGCTACCCGCCGACGAGCAGACGATCAGCTCGGTCATCAAGCTGATCGAGCACCTGCAGGACGGTGCCACGGGTCGATTGTTTGACGACCTGATCACGACCGACCCCCAAAGCTATGCCCTCTCGCTATGGCGGCGCTACGCCATTACGCAAAATGCCGAGCGCATGCACGCGAGCATCGTCGGCATCCTTGCCGAAAAGGTCATGTGTCTGGGATTCGACGGTGCGGCACAGCTCTATCGTGAGTGCCATCAGGTGGACTTCGCTTCCATGGGACACACCCCCTGCGCCCTGTTTGTAACCGTGAGCGATATTGACCGCAATCTCGATCCGCTGACCGGCCTCTTTATTTCGCAGGCGTTTATGGGCCTCATTCGTGAGGCCGATAGGCAGCCCGACGGCAGCCTGCCCGTGCCCGTGCGCTTTATGCTCGATGACTTCGCAAATCTGCAGATCCCCCAGATCGACAACGTGCTCTCGATTATCCGAAGCCGCAACATCTGGGCAACGCTGCTGCTGCAGTCGACCAGCCAGCTCGATGCGCTCTATGGCGAGGCACGCGCACGCTCCATCATGGGCAACTGCGACACGCATCTGGTACTGGCGTTCCAGGATCCCGAGAGTGCCCGGGTGTTTTCCGACCGCGCCGACGCGCTGCCCAGCACGCTCATGGCAACGCCGATTGATCGCTCGTGGCTCTTTGTACGCGGTCGCACTCCCGAACAGGTCGAGCGCTTTAGGCTCGAAGACCATCCGCTCTACGGGGAGCTGCCCGAGGCGCAGCGAGGCCATGCGGAGGCCGAGATCTAGGCGCAGGGCCCTCGCAGCGCGCGACACCCGGGCGATGTTCCACAAAGGCCGTGCGCCCCGGGACCACGGCAAAGCAAAGGGGCCCGCATCCGATAGGATACGGGCCCCTGACTATAAGACGCGATGCGTTAACAGCAGCGACTACTTGCGATGCGCGCGGTAGAACTCGATGAGCGCTTGAGTCGAAGCGTCCTGCTCGGCCTTGGCGGCGTCGTCATGGAAGGCTGGAGTGATCTGCTTGGCAAGCTGCTTGCCCAGCTCGACGCCCCACTGGTCGTAGGAGTCGATGCCCCAGACCGTGCCCTCGACAAACGTGATGTGCTCGTACAGGGCGATGAGCTCGCCGAGTGCGAACGGGGTCAACGTGTCGCCAAAGATCGAGGTCGTCGGACGGTTGCCCTCAAAGCAACGGGCCGGGACGATCTGCTCGGGCGTGCCCTCGGCGCGCACCTCATCGGCCGTCTTACCAAAGGCGAGCGCCTTGGTCTGGGCCAGGAAGTTGCCCAGGAACAGCTCGTGCACGTCCTGGCCGCTGTCGGTCGCAGGGTTGGCGGTATTGGCGAAGGCAATGAAATCGGCCGGGACCACCACGGTGCCCTGGTGCAGCAGCTGGTAGAAGGCGTGCTGACCGTTGGTGCCGGGCTCGCCCCAGAAGATCTCACCGGTGTCGGAGGTCACGGCGCTGCCGTCCCAGCGGACATGCTTGCCGTTGGACTCCATGGTGAGCTGCTGCAGGTAGGCCGGGAAACGATGCAGGTACTGGCAGTACGGCAGCACGGCGTGGCTCTTGGAACCGAAGAAGTTGACGTACCAGACGTTGAGCAGGCCCATCAGCGCAACGGCATTGTTCTCGAGCGGCGTGTTGCAGAAGTACTCGTCGATAGCGTGGAAGCCCTCGAGGAACTGCTGGAAGCGCTCGGGACCGAGCACGACGATCAGCGACAGGCCCACGGCGGAGTCGACGGAGTAGCGGCCGCCGACCCAGTTCCAGAAGCCGAAGGCGTTGGCGGGGTCGATACCGAAGGCCTCAACCTTCTCGAGTGCGGTGGAAACGGCGACGAAGTGCTTTGCCACGGCCTCGGCGTTCTGCTCATCGGAGCCGTCGATGGCGCCCTGGGCCTTGAGCTGCTCGAGCATCCAGGTCTTGACCTCGCGGGCGTTGGTGAGGGTCTCGAGCGTGGTGAAGGTCTTGGAGACGATGATCACGAGCGTGGTCTCGGGATCCAGGCCCTTAAGCTTCTCGGCCTGGTCGTTGGGGTCGATGTTGGAGATATAGCGGCAGTCGATACCGGCGTCGGCATAGGGACGCAGAGCCTCGTAGGCCATGACCGGGCCCAGATCGGAGCCGCCGATGCCGATGGACACCAGGTGCTCGATCTTTTTGCCGGTAACACCCTTCCACTCACCGGAGCGCACGCGCTCGGCGAAGGCATACATGCGGTCGAGGACCTCGTGCACGTCGGCGACGACATCCTGGCCGTCGACGATGAGCTGGCCCCTCTCGGTTGCGGGGCGGCGAAGCGCGGTGTGCAGGACGGCGCGGTCCTCGGTGGTGTTAATGTGCTCGCCGGAGAACATGGCGTCGCGGCGCTCCTCGAGCTTCACCTCGCGGGCAAGATCGCACAGCAGCTTGACGGTCTCATCGGTCACCAGGTTCTTCGACAGATCGAAGTGCAGGTCACCGGCGTCAAAGCTCAGCTTGTTCACGCGCTCGGCATCGGCAGCGAACCAGGCCTTGAGGTCGATGCCCTCGGCCTCGAGCTTCTCCTGATGAGCCTCGAGCGCCTTCCAAGCGGCAGTCGACGTAGCATCGATAGGTGCGGCAACAGTTGCCATAGAGTCCTCCTCAGCATACGGGCGCACGCCTCCATGCGCCCGGACATTCAGATGCCACTATTCTAGCGCAGGTCAAGACTACAATCAGTGAGCGTTGCCAATTGGCCCCCAAACGGCAACCGACCAAAAAGGGACAGGTTTATTTTGGCAGGTCAAACGCTTTACCAACCAAAATAAACCTGCCCCTTCCTGGCGAGTATTAGGCCGCGGCGCATACGCTGCCGAGCAGCTCGCGCAGAGGAGACCCAATACCCTCAAGCAGTTCGGGAGCGATAATGGCAAAAACGGGAACCTCGCCGGCTCCCACGACGGCAGGCACTTTGCCCTCCGAGACAATACATCCATAAGGGACAAAACCGTCTTCGCCGGCATCGAGCACCGCCATTCGACGCGCGAGTTCGCGCGCAAAGCCGGCAGTATCGGCATCGCCAATCGCCAGGACAAAGTCCACGCCTTCGTCGGTCGCCAGGGCCACGGCTTCGTCGATCAGCTCGTCTCCCCCATCGCCAACCGAGCCGCAGCGGAAAAGCACGCGTTCGAGCAGGGCGCGATCGAGCGAGCCCAGCGCCGCCGAAACGAGCTCATCACGCGTGTGCTTGTCACCGCCCAGCACGACCAGCGCCTTGGTGCCACCGTAGTGAGCGACCAATCGTCCGCACCAGCGAGCCACATCTCCATCCGCAACAAGGCGCGTCGGCATACCAAACCCATAGTTGACCATTATCCCCACAACCCTTCCGTGCTTTATGGTGGTATCGATCGTTAGGCTCATGCTACGAAGCGAGGTTTTCCGAGCTGTTTCGCACTCTTTAGGGCTGCGTTAAAAACCCGATGCAACCGCACGACCATACCTGCCAAAAAGGGACAGGTTTTGACGATGTCCGGACGAGCAGGTATTATCGAACAAGTATTCGATAAGAACATGTGTTTGATGGGAGGACGCGTGGGGCACGAGCGTCACACCTATATCTGCATCGACCTTAAGACGTTCTATGCCAGCGTCGAGTGCGTCGACCGCGGACTCAACCCACTCACCACGTGCCTGGTCGTTGCCGACGAATCGCGCGGACGCACGACCATCTGCCTCGCCATCACACAGGCCATGAAGGACCTCGGAATCCATAACCGCTGTCGCCTGTTCGAGATTCCCGACGGCATCGACTACATCAAGGCCGTACCGCGCATGCAGCACTACATGGAGGTATCGGCGCAGATCTACGGTATCTACCTGGAATTCGTCAGCCCACAGGACGTGCACGTCTACTCCATCGACGAATGCTTTATCGACGTGACGCCCTATCTGGACCTCTATCACACCGACGCTGAAGGATTCGCCTACATGTTGCGCGACGAGGTCCTGGCGCGCACCGGCATCACGGCGACGGTCGGCATCGGCCCTAACCTATTCCAGGCCAAGGTTGCACTCGATATCACCGCCAAGCACGTGCCCAGTCGCATCGGCAAACTCGACGACGAGACCTTTCGCAAGGAGATCTGGCCCCATCGCCCCATCACCGACATCTGGGGCATCGGCCCCGGCATGGCGGCCCGCCTCGAGAAATACGGCGTCTACGATCTGATGGGCGTCGCGGCGCTCGACGAAAACCTGCTCTACGACGAGCTCGGCGTCAATGCCGAGTATCTTATCGACCACGCCTTCGGGCGCGAGCCGACAACTATCGCCGATATTCAGGCCTATCGCCCGCAGGCAACCTCAACAACCACGGGGCAAGTGCTCTCGAAGGGCTATGCCTACGAGCAGGCCTACACCGTCTTGCGCGAGATGGTCGACAACGCCGTGCTGGATTTGATCGACAAGCACGTGGTGTGTGACAGCATCTCGCTCTTTGTAGGCTATGCAAGCGAGCGCGCCGACATACGCCGGCTCGATGCCAGCGGCACAGCGCAATATGTGGACGGATGCGGACACCTACGCTCGAGCACGTCGAGTATCGAACCCACCGCAACCGCCGGCCCCGAGCTCGCGCCCCGTGCGCCCAAGCCCGTCCAGCGCGATGACGAACGGCGGCGCTTGGTACGTGAGGCGCAGGCAATCGATGGCATCTTTGTGGGAGAGCATGGCGGCAAACCGCGTGGTGGCTATGCCGCACTCTTTGCGCACTCTAACGCCTCGCGAAAGCTGCCCGAGCGTACCAATTCGTTTAAGAGGATCATGGGGTATTTCGACGACCTTTGGGCGCAAACGGTCGACCCCAAGCGACCGGTTAAGCGCATCAACCTTGGCTTTGGCAATCTGGTGCCCGAGGAATTTGCCACCATCGATCTATTTAGCGATGTCGAGGCTGACGAGCGCGAACGTGACCTGGCCCGCGCCGTGCTGGCCGTGAAGGGCAAATATGGCAAGAACGCGCTGGTCAAGGGATTAAGCTTTACCGCCGGTGCCACCGCACGCGAACGCAACGATCAGGTAGGAGGACACCGTGCCTAAGCCCCAACAACAGCCGATGCGGCCACCGACGCCTTTTGAACGTCTAGCGGACCCCGAGGGAAGACGTCGCTCCGCCGGCCCCAAGCTCACCGCCAACGGCGCCATCCGCGCCGGCCGTGCCGCGCAGTTTATGCCCTTTGCCGCCCTCACGGGATACTACGAGCTTGTGCGCAAACAAGAGATCACTGTTGAGCCCAAATGCGAACTCACAGAAGAAAAAGCCCTCGAGCTTTCGAAAAAGCTCGAGGGCCTCAAACGCGGCGACCTGGTGCGTGTCACCTATTACGATATGTACGGCTATCGTAGCCGCACGGGCATTCTGGACGAAGTGCTACCCGCGTTCAAGCTGCTCAAACTCAGGGATATCGCCATCAATTTTGGCGATATCCAAGGCATCGAGCTGCGTGGTCGAACCTAGCGACGAGAACGCTTGCGCAAGACGAGGGCAATGCCAAGCACTGCGGCAGCTGCAACCAGCAATCCCAAGACCAGCGTGAGGGTCGAGTCGCCAGCGTGAGGCAGCGAGCCGTCCTTCGGAGTCTTCTTAGCGGTCATCGTGACAGTGGTCGTGGTGCTGCTCGACTGGTCGTTACCGCCCGTCTGGCTGCCACCAGGCTGATCGCCGCCACCCGGCTGCGAAGGATCGGTGGGTTCCGTCGGATCCGGAGTACCGGGATCAATCGGATTCTCCGAATTCTCCTTGCGCTGGATCCAAACCTGGCAGCCATAGAACGGGTTGGCGGTACCAAGGCACAGACCCTGGTTGGTCACCGCAAAGGTGCGCAGACCATGGTTATACGGATCGTTAAAGCCGTTGGTCGTCAGCGTTGTAAAGTTCACGCCGTCCTCGGTCACATACATATCAAAGCCACGCTCGGCATCGTGCAGGTAGTACATGCACGTAAGGACACTCTGCAGCTTCTTGAGGTTCTCCTCGCTCAGCAGCTTATCGAATGCATCCTGAATATCGCCCGGCAGCTCGGTGCCATAGGCATCCTCGTACTGCTGCTTCAGGCTCTCATAGCTATCGAGCATATCCTGATACTGATCGGCAAAAGACTTGAAGTACGCAATCTCGCTATCGATTTTCTGAACATAAGCAGCGTCGTCCTCAACGTCCGCGGACATCGTCGCGGCCTGATCGTAAAGGTCGCCCGCGGCCTCATCCAACGCATCGCTCAGATCGCCGAAGCCCTTAGCAACCTCGGTCTTCTCGTCGTCGACCTCGACGGCCTCAGCCTTCTCGTCATCGACCTCGGCGGCCTCGTTTGAATCATCGTCCGCAAGCGTGTTCACGGGAACGATGGGGTCGTCAGGCGATTTCTTGTCGAGCAGGTGATTGAGCAGGTCCCTAAGGCGCTGAACCTGAGAGGCCCACTCCTCGGGCGTCATATCGATAATGTCGCCATTAGAGAACTGGCCAATCGGCTCAAGCAGGCTCGCGGTATCAAAGGTACCGATATACAGTTTGCCGTCGAACTTCTGCATGCGCCAAATGTACTGGTTCTCGTTTCGGCCAAAGCCCGAAGTCAGGCCGGAAATACCGCCCTCGGGGAACATGTCGGTGCGATCGCCAACGACGAGCTCCATGTTCTCGTCCTTGTCCATGCGATAGATGTTGACCGACTGCTCAAGATTGGCATTCACAAACGAGCAGTCAACGCCGCCCATGCCGCTCTTGCCGCTCTCGTCAGAATTGGACTTATTAAAGAGAATGCGCTCGAGGGCGATCTCCTCGTCGTTATATTCACCGATATAGAGGTAGTCGTTGTAGACGATGAGGTTGGCAGCACCAGAACGGGTGCGGGCAGGATCGATGCCAAAGCAATACTTTGCACCGTCCGCCTCCTGGTCGCCGACAATCGGAGTCCACGAATAGCTCCCGTCGGCGTTCTTGTCGCCACGGACCATGGCAAACGACTGCATGGAATTATCATCGGGGGCATTCTCGGGCGTACCGGTGCAGATGGTCGCATAGAGATGGCCATTGTACGAGACCATATCCCAAATGGCGCCGCCGTAGATGCTGTCCTGATAGCGAATCGCCGGATAGTTAAACAGCGTCTCCGAGTTGGCTATCTCGGTGAAGCTCTCCTGGCCCTTCGAGGGGTCAGACGACGTCAGGATTGTCGACACAAACTTACCGGCCGCGTCTTTACCCACGTTGCTGATGACGAGCTGGCCATCATGGACGCACATACCGCGGATACCGGTTGAGATGCCCTGCTTGTAGGCAGCGCCGTAATCCTGCATGCTCGAAAGACCCTGATAGACGACCTTGTACTCATCCGTCTTAGGATCGATCTCATATACAGCAGGCAGACCGCTTTTGCCGCCATTGGTCCTAACGCTGCCGCAGAAATAGAGTTTGCCCTTATAGCTCACGGCATTGCGGAACAAAGGAGCGACGCCGTTGAGCGATTCAGAGAGCAGCAGCTTGGTCTCACCAGTCTTGGTATTGATCTTGACCAAGATGCCGCCGCTGTCCTTGTCGGCCGTGCCGTCCTCCTTCTGCTGTCCGTAGAAGAACGTGCCGTTAAACATGGCCTCCAGCGTCAGACGCATGGTCTCGGCATCAAAGGAATCGCCCAGCGTGCCGTTCATGAGCGTAAGCGTGTTGCCCATCGCCGCATAGCAGGTGCCCACATAAAGCCAGTCACCATAGCTCGCAGCCGCCCACGTGTAGCTCTGGCCGCGATCGCCTTCGTTGTTGGCCGTATTACCATCGGCGCCCGGAACGGCAACGGCACCGTCACCCTGGTAGTCGACGATGCCGTCCGGCTGCGACGTTCCTACCGTAGGATGCGAGAGCTTCTCAAAGGAATACCCATTTCCCGCATTGTAGGTAACGGCACCCGAAGCGTCTTCGGCATGCGCCGGCAGCGGCGATACCAAGATAGCGGCAAGCGCTGCCACCAAGCCAAGTGTTCCCACCCGTCTCATAAGGTTATAGCCTCCCCTGTCCTAAAGCCCAGTTTTAGCATTCTTCATTTCTGTCCACGGTTAATTGCAATCTGAGCACAGCAATAATCAGGGTATAAGTATACACTTGTATTTTTTTTTGACGGGTTAATGGATGCTCGATTGGTAGCGAATTCCGCGCAAACCGTCACCAAACTCCACTTTTGCCGCATCTAAAGATTATTTTTTGCGCAAATTTTTGGATGCCGATAGTCACAGTGGGCAGGAGGCCGGTGCCCACCGGAGAGGGCAACGCCTACATTTTCATAACGAAATAGCCCGCGCCCCTCACCGCCGTCTCGAGTGTGTCGCGATCAACCGGGCGCTTCGAGCGCACGCGTGCCGTGTGGTCCGCATACGTCACCGTAGCCCACACGCCATCAAGCGCATTGAGGGCATTGGTCACATTCCGGGCGCAGCCGTCGCAGCTCATGCCGCCGATGAACAACTCATCGCTATAGGGGTAGTGGGACGGATCGGTATCCGCAACCACTACCTTCTTGGCCTTCTTACCGCTCGCGCCATCGCTGCAGCAGCTCTTTCCGCGTGTCGAAGCGACAATGCGACGCAGGCCAAAGAACATGCCAACGGCAATCACGGCAAGCACGATGAGATTCGCAGGGTTGAGCAAGTCACTCATGCGTTCCCCTTTCAAGTAGCCCTATCTAGATACCCCCATGGGGTGTCCCCATCTTAACCCAAAATCATGTCCGTTCGGTCAATTAGTTTCCCTGTTCAAACTTTTTAGTTGACCAAGGCTTACTTTCGTGTATAAGTTTTCCTAGGCTAACAACTGAGGACCCGAAAGGAGCATCGTGACTCGAACCATTGACATCCCGACATACCAAACGGCTGTCGTGCGCAACTGCTCCCCTACGCTCGCAGGTATCAAGCCGGCTTCGCTCTTTACCTATCCCGGCGTTTACGCCAACCAAAACGGAAAACCCGGCGCCGCCCATATCGAAGAGCGACGCTCTCGCCTGCTCGCCGTCATAGCCCAATGCAACCGCGAGCTCCAGCCACTCGGGATCCATATGAGCGTTTTGGTCTGGCGCCCCTGCGGGGCGCTCATCTATGTGTACCGCCCTGCGGACCTCATGCGATACCTCTCCGACCCCCGCGCCACGACGGCGCTTGCCGCCGAAGGTTACGATGTCCACAACCTGCCCGCATCCCTGGTGCATCTCGCCGCGCGCATCACGCTGGCAAGCAGCAATGCCGCAGAAAGCGCCTATGACGGCAGCGTCTGCGCACTCGCACGGAATAGGCACTGCGATACGGGGTGCACGTGCGAGTTCCCCCACGAAATTGGCTATTTTTTGGGCTATCCCTACGAAGATGTCCGTCAGTTTATCGTCCAGCACGGCGAAAACTATAAGGTCTTTGGCGCATGGAAGGTATACACAAACGTTGAGCAGGCGCTCACGACCTTCGATTCCTATCGCGCATGCACGCAATACCTTACCTACATCTATCAACAGGGCTGCACCCTGGAACAACTTGTCCAGGCAACCCGATAGAGCATACAAAACGCGGCCGCACGCCGCACAACCGAAAGGAAAACATATGAGCAAGATCGCAGTCGTCTACTGGAGCGGTACAGGCAACACCGAGGCCATGGCAAACTTCGTCGCTGAGGGCGCAACCGGTGCCGGCGCCGAGGCAGAGGTCATCTCCTGCGCCGACTTCTCCGCAGACAAGGCCGCCAGCTATGACGCCATTGCCTTCGGCTGCCCCGCCATGGGTTCCGAGGAGCTTGAGTATGACGAGTTCCAGCCTATGTGGGACGAGGTCAAGGAGACCCTCGGCGATAAGAAGGTCGTCCTTTTTGGCTCCTACTCGTGGGCCGAGGGCGAGTGGATGGACAACTGGAAGGCCGATGCCGACGAGGCGGGCGTCAACATCGTCGATTCCGTCATTTGCTACGATGCGCCCGACGATGAGGGCGAGGCGGCCTGCAAGGCCCTGGGAGCGGAGCTGGCCTAACGAAGCCATCAGAAAGTCGCAAGGCAACTGACAGCCGAGTACCGTACAACAACAGTCGCTCATGCCCAAACAAAAACGGGGACCGGATATTCACATCCGGTCCCCGTTTGTTATATCGATAACCTCGACGCGCCGCTACGAAATATTGCCCAAGAACGCCTTGGTGCGCTCGCTCTTGGGGTGGTCGAAGACCTCGCTCGGCGTACCCTCTTCCACAATGACGCCGCCGTCCATAAAGACGACGCGGTCGGCGACGTCGCGGGCAAAGCCCATCTCGTGCGTCACGACGATCATAGTCATGCCGTCGCGTGCCAGGTCGCGCATGACACCCAGAACGTCGCGAACCAGCTCGGGATCGAGCGCCGACGTGGCCTCGTCAAAGAGCATAACGTGAGGGTTCATCGACAGGGCGCGGGCGATGGCAACGCGCTGCTGCTGGCCGCCCGAGAGCTGGCTCGGCATAAAGTCGATACGCTCGGCAAGACCGACCTTGGTCAGCTCCTCGACGGCAATCTTCTCGGCCTCTTCCTTGCTGCGCTTGAGCACCTTCTGCTGCGCGAGCATGACGTTCTTTTTGACTGACAGGTGCGGGAACAAATTGAACTGCTGGAACACCATACCCAGATGCGTACGTACCTTGTTAAGGTCGACGCCCTTGGCGCACACGTCCACGCCCTCAACGACAATCGAGCCGCTCGTGGGATGCTCCAGACGATTGATGCAGCGAAGCATCGTCGACTTGCCCGAGCCCGAAGGACCCAGGACTACGACGACCTCGCCCTTGTGCACATCCAGATCGATATCGCGCAGGACCACGTTATCGCCAAAGGCCTTCTGGAGGTTCTTGATGCTGACGACGACCTCGTTCGAGTTATTGGTTTCGCTCATGATAGGACCTCCTTACAGACCGGCGATGTGATCGGCAGGCGTCGCGACAACCTGCCCGGCGCTCTTGGCGGGACGCTTCTTTTTGGTTTCGGCCGTACCCAGCAGTCTCGCCTCAAGACCGCTCACCAAGCGCGCAAGCGGCAGGGTGATGACCAGATAGAACAGGGCGGCAACCACGTACGGTGTAATGGAGCCCGTCGTGGCCACGATGGTACGGGCGTTCATGACGATCTCGACCACACCCACGGCGGCAAGCAGCGACGTATCCTTGTAAAGCAAGATAAACTCGCTGGTCAGCGTAGGCAAAACATTGCGGAACGTCTGCGGAATCATAACGTAGAGCAGCGTCTGGAAGGCATTCATGCCCAGAGAGCGAGCAGCCTCGTTTTGGCCCTTGGGGATCGATTGAATACCGGCACGGAAGATCTCGCACAGGTACGCAGACGAGTTCATGGCCATGACGATGACGCCCAAGACATAGTCGTCCACCTTGACGCCGGCCAACGGCAGACCGAAGAACGCGATATAGATCTGCAGGAACGCCGGCGTACCGCGAATGATATTCACATAGATGCCGGCAAGGCAACGCAGGATGCGCGACTTGGAGATGCGCATGAGCGACAAGGCAAAGCCAAAGGGGATTGCCAGCGGAAACGCCACGAGCACGATCGAGAGCGACATGAGGAAGCCCTTAAAGACGATCGGCAGGCTTTGGACCAAAATGACCGGGTTTAAGAACAGGCGCAGGAACATATTGGAGTTCCAGGCCTCGACCCACGGCTGCTCCTTAAGGTCGGCCAGGAAGTTATCGAATGCCGTCACGCCCTTAATCTCGACGGGAGGAATCTTGGAAATCTTCTTGGTCGAACCGTCGGCGAGCGTATAGGTGCCGCTAAAGGCCTCATCGCCGCCCTCGACGGGAAACGTCACACCGTAAACCTCGACACGGAAAAAACCGCCGGCAGGCGCCGTCTCGCCAAAGTCAATCTTGAGCGTCTGGCCGTCAGCCTTGCACGTGGGCTTCATGGGCGTACGGTCCATAAGGTCATCGCCCGAGAGCATCGTCAGGCGCGTATCATCGGTACCAAACGTCGTGCCGTCGACAAACGTCAGCGAAAGACCGCTCAGCTCCTCGTCGGCATCGGCCTGAACTTCCCAAGTGATGCGCGTCTCGGTGCCGCCGACCACATCGCTACCCGAACCGGTATTGGGTCGGGCGGTAATCTTTGCGGTCTCAAGCGCCTGGGCGGTCGTGGGCACGCAGGCCCCCGCGCATACCAGGGCGAGCGCCACAGCCAGGGCACAGGCCAGCTTTTGGAGCATCGAGGGCAGTGGAAAACGCTGCTCCGCGGCCCCTTTGTTCAGTCGAGACAAGGTGGCTCCTATCGTAGAAGTTGCCGGCAAAACGAGACGGAAAAGCTCTCCGTCAAGAGAAGCGCAAAGGCCCTCTCCGCCAAAACGGAAAGGGCCCGCGCGCAATCAAGTAGCTATTTTACTTGATGTTGTACTTAGCCATGAGGGCGTCGACGGTACCGTCATCAGTCAGGTCCTTGATGGCCTGGTTGATGTCGTCCTTGAGCTTGGTGTTGCCCTGGTTGATGGCAATGGCGTACTCCTCGCCGGTGCTGATCTGCTTGATGGTCTGGCAGGTGTTGAACTGCTCGGCGGTCAGCTGGCTGGCGACGGAGCGGTTGGTGACTACGGCGTCGCCCTTATCGGACTGCAGGGCGCTGAAGCACTCGGTAGCGTCCTTGTAGGGGACGATCTTGGCCTTGGGGAAGTTCTCCTGGGCAAAGGCCTCGGCGGTCGAGCCAGACTGGACGATGATGGTAGCGTCGGCGTTGTTGAGCTTCTCGCTGTAGTTGTCGGCCGTGATGTCGGTGTTATCGACCTTGGTCACGATAGCCTGATCGTCCATGTAGTAGGAATCGGAGAAAGTGACTTCCTTTTCACGCTCGGGCGTGTCGGTGATGGCCGCGATGGAAACGTCATACTTGGCGCCCGAAGCGACGCCCGGAACCAGCGTGTCGAAGTCATTGTTGACATACTCGACATCCAGGCCCAGCTTGTCGCCGATAGCCTTGATGAGCTCAAGGTCAAAGCCCTGATAATCGCCGTTGTCATCCTTGTACTCAAACGGCGCGTACTCGGCAGAGGTGCCGACGGTCAGCGTGCCGTCCTTGACGAGCGCGTACTCCTTGGAGCCATCGACCTTCTCGACCTTAGCGTCGTCAGAGCTGCTGGAACCGGCATCAGAACCAGAGGTGGCGTTGGACGAGCCGCAGCCCGTCAGAGCAAGGGCGAGCGCCATAGCACCCGTGGCGGCAAATGCGCCAAGCTTCTTCAGCTTCATAATCAGTCTCCTTCCGGTGACCTCGTTTGATTCAGAGGTCTGCAAAAACTGTTGGCTATTATGCACCCGGAATTACGAATCTGCAATGAGAAAACTGATTGAAACAAACCCATAACGTGAATGGAATACTCTACTTTGTGACAGTCATTACTGCTGCAATGACCTTAATAGTCTAATTTCAGCTGCATAACCTGCAAGTTCGTTCGGAGTCTCCAAAATAAACGGCAGCGAACGCAAACGGCCATTCGATACAATATTCTGCATAACCTGCATACCGCCACCAAATTCCTCGCTGCCAAGATATCCCTTGCCGATGCACTCGTGACGATCTTTATGGGCGCCACAAGGGTTCTTGGAGTCATTGATATGCACGGCGCGCAGGCGCTCGATACCCACCACACGATCGAACTCGTCGAGTACGCCGTCCAGATCATGGATGATGTCGTAGCCGGCATCGCTCACATGGCAGGTATCCAAACAAACGCCCAGCTTGGCCGACAGCTCGGGGCGCTTGCCGGCAACACCCTCAATGATGAGCGCCAGTTCCTCAAAGCTACGACCCACCTCGGTGCCCTTGCCCGCCATGGTCTCGAGTAATACCGTCGTCTGCTGCCCCTCAAACATCACCTGGCACAGCGTGTCGACAATCATCTGAATGCCGGCGTCTGCCCCCTGTCCCACATGCGCGCCAGGATGGAAGTTGTAGTAGTTGCCGGGCAGCGCTTCCAGACGCTGCAAATCTTCCGCCATAGCCTCCGAGGCAAACTCGCGCGCCCGCTCCTTAGCGGAGCAGGGGTTATAGGTATACGGGGCATGCGCCACCAGCGGTCCAAAGTCGTTTTGCACCATAAGCTCGCACAGAGCCGCCACGTCATCCATGTCAAGGTCTTTTGCCTTGCCACCGCGCGGGTTGCGCGTAAAGAATGCAAAGGTATTGGCGCCAATGGACAACGCCGTCTCCCCCATTGCCCGATAGCCCTTCGTCGTCGAAAGATGACACCCGATCGTCAGCATCTCCAACTCCCCCTCATCAGTTGCGGTGAAATA
Organism: uncultured Collinsella sp.; assembly: GCA_900541665.1. Taxonomy (GTDB): domain Bacteria; phylum Actinomycetota; class Coriobacteriia; order Coriobacteriales; family Coriobacteriaceae; genus Collinsella. The sequence goes on along the minus strand of UQKV01000020.1, from coordinate 17,713 downwards.
CGGTCTATTGGTGCCTTATTTTGGCGCAAACAGACCGTATTCCACCGCAAGTTATAAAAGGGGCATCAGGGGCACGGTCCGCCGAGCCCCACGCCCTAAAGTTTCAAGCGAATCGCATCGATGATGTGCGCACAGCGCTGTGTGGCGGCTAGGGACATGATGGGGCTTTCGAGCTTCCCCGCCTGAATGAGCTGCGCCGCATGCGACACCTCACCGTAAAAATCATCGACTTCAAATGGTGCATCGATTTCGAGGACTCGACCGTCGGAATACTTCACATGAGCGAGCTCGGGGCGATGGAGCCGCTCGATTTCCAACGAGCCCCGCTCACAGGCAATCGTTAAGCGGCTTTCATATGTTGCTTTGCCGTCGCACACCATATGAATGGGTATACCGCCGACGCTCATATGGATCTCGTCGGCCCAATCGACGCGACCGCCCGATACGTCACGCCAGCGAACTTCACAGGACGAAACCTCGCAAGCGCCCGCGAGTAAATCCTCAAACCAACCGACTGCATAGCAGCCCATGTCATATAGACAGCCGCCCTGCAACGGATCAAGCAGATAGCCCGAAGGAGACTCGCCGTAATCGAGCTTTTGCACGCTTTCAATCGAGACAATACGGCCAAGCTCACCCGACGCAAGCAAGTCCTTCACGCGAGTGCGCATCGGGCAAAACCGATTCTTCATCGCCTCCATAAACAGCACGCCGCGCTCGCGAGAGGCGGAGGCAATCGAGAGAGCCTCTTCCTCACTCAAAACGGCCGGCTTTTCGCACAGCACGGCCTTTCCGGCGCGCAGCGCGCGACAGGCCCAACGCGTATGCATGCCATGCGGAAGAGCCAAGTAGATTGCGTCGACATCGGGGTCGGCAATCAGCGCGTCATAAGCCGCATCGCCGTTATCGTCGGCCGAGGCATGGCCATGCGCAGCATCGATCGAAAACGCTCGGCAAAATTCCTCGACATGTGCAGGAGTGCGACCAGCCGCAGCCACCAGCCGTGCCCCGTCGACCTTCTTGAGCGACGATGCAAATCGATGAGAAATGTGCCCAGCGCCCAAAATGCCCCAACGAACCTCACGCGAATCATCCCATGAATCCCGATGGCCCACGACAGCCCCCTTCAGTTGCGGTGGAATAGTCCCTGTTTAAGCCCTATTCTGCCGCAAGCAGGAACTATTCCAACGCAAGTTATAAAAGGGTCACGAGGAGCGCGTTTTGCCGAAGGCCTTAAGCACTGCCGTCACGGGGCCAGGCTGGAAACGTCGGCGCACGTCATCGAGACGCTCGGGGATATCGATATGCTGTGGGCAGTGGCGCGCGCATTTGCCGCACTTGACGCAATTGCTCACCAGCTTGGCCTCGCTTGTGCGCACCGCGCTCGCCGTAAAGTACTGCGATAGACCCGTAAACCAGCTGTGCGCATAGCTTGCGTTGTAGGCGGCAAAACATCCAGGGATATTGATGCCTTTAGGGCACGGCATGCAATAGCCGCATCCCGTGCAGGGCACGCGATTCGATTTTTCAAACTCATCCAGCACGTGCGCGATCGTGCCGAGCTGGTTGGCAGTCATCGAATCCGGCAGGGCCCGATCGGCCAACACCGCGTTCTCATCCACCTGCGCGATATCGGTCATACCCGAAAGCAGCATCGTCACCTGAGGATGATTCCAGACCCACGAAAGACCCCAGGCGGCAGGAGTGCGCAAATGCGGGTCACGGGCACTATCGAGCACAGCGCGGGCCCGTGGCGGCAGCTTGCCCGCTAAACGCCCGCCCAGCAGTGGCTCCATCACAAACACCGCGAGGCCTCGCTCGGCGGCGGCCATGAGCCCCGCTGTTCCCGCCTGATATCGCTCTCCAGCGTAATTGTACTGGATCTGGCAAAAGTCCCACTCATATGCATCGAGCATCGTCAGGAAATCCGCCGCGCTGCCGTGGTACGAAAAACCAATCTGGCGAATGCGCCCCGCCGCCTTTTGACGCGCGATCCAGTCCTCGATGCCCAACGCCACCACACGTTCCCACTGGGCGGGCGAGGTAATGTTGTGCATGAGGTAATAGTCGATATGGTCGGTCCGCAGGCGGCGCAGTTGCTCGTCGAAGAACCGGTCGAAATCCTCCGCGCATTTGCACGAAGCATGCGGCAGCTTGGTTGCGAGCAAAACCTGGTCGCGCAAGCCCAGGCGCTCAAGCGACGCACCCACACAAGCCTCGTTGCCGGGATAGAGATAGGCCGTGTCCAGGTAGTTAATCCCCTGCTCCACCGCACGGGAGATGATGGCGTCGGCTGTCTTCGCATCCGGGCGTCCCGGCGCACCGGGAAACCTCATGCAGCCCAGCCCCAACGCCGAGATACGGTTGCCGCTTTTGGGGTCAACGCGATATTGCACGGCCCCTCCCCTCCCATCGAAGCCCTGACAAGGCGAAACAAACCCGTCACGTCATCGAAACACATCGGAATCGCAATTGAGAACGTATCGTAACGCAGCAGAAATCAGGCCGTCACGGCACCGCTTTAACATCAGCAAAAAGCCCGATGAAAGGAGTCGCCCATGCCCGCGCTCGACCTTTGGAACCTCGCATCCCAGCTCAAAAGCACCGATTATCGCTGGGTCGACCTCACCCACACGCTCTCGTGCGACACCCCGCACTGGTTTGGCTTTAAGCCGTTTGAGTCTACCAAGCTCTTCGACTATCTGCCAAACACGCCCGAGGACATGCTCGCCCCTATGCGCTGCTTTCAGTATTCGGTCGCCTCGCAGTACGGCACGCATGTCGACGCACCGCGGCATTTCCACGTTGAGGGTCGTTCCCTTGGAGAGATTGAACCCATCGAGTTTATGCATCCGCTCTGCGTGATCGACAAGCACAAGGAATGCGCCGCAAACCCTGACTTTATCCTGACCATCGAGGACCTCAAAGCCTGGGAGAATGAGCACGGTCGCATTCCCAAGGACGCCTTTGTTGCCTTCCGCTCCGACTGGTCCAAGCTCGCCGACCTCGAAAACAAGGACGAGGACGGCCAGCCCCACTACCCCGGCTGGGACCTCGACGCCATCAAGTGGCTCGTTGAAGAGCGCAACATCGGCGCTATCGGCCACGAGCCGGCCGACACCGACCCGGCGAGCGTGACCACGCGGGAGGACGCCTACCCCTACCCCGGCGAGCAGTACATCCTCTCGGTCGACCGCTATCAGATCGAGGTCATGGACCATCTAGACGAGCTTCCCGCCACGGGCGCCGTCATCTTCTGCACCTTCCCTAAGGTCCGTGATGGTGTCGGATACCCCGCGCGCGTTTTTGCGGTCTGCCCCGCGGCATAAGCGCACTGCGCAATAGTTTCTTTTTCACAACAGCAGCCCCGCGCGCCCACCAAACGCCCCGACGACATACAATCCATCAGGCGCCCCATATGCGGGCGCCTTTTATATGGGGAGATGATTCATATGCAGATCAACAAGGTCGCCTTTATCGGCAAGGGCGGCGTCGGCCTGCTCTACGGCAGCATGATTGCCAAGGCCCTCGGCAACGACGCCGTCGAATACGTCATGGACGACGCTCGCTTTGAGCGCCATGCGAACGACGCGCTCACCGTCAACGGCAAACCCTGCGATCTCACGTCCGTCCGCGCCAGCGAGGCGACACCCGCCGATCTGGTCATCCTGACGGTCAAGACCACCGGTCTCGACCAAGCACTCAAGACTATGGAGCGTGTCGTGGGACCCAACACGCTCATCGCCTCGCTGTGCAACGGCATTACGAGCGAGCAAAAGATTGCCGAACGCTTTGGCTGGGAGCATACCGTTCTTGGTATCTGCCAGGGCATGGACGCCGTGTTCCTCAACGGTGCGCTCACCTTTACCAATGCGGGCGAGATTCGCTTTGGCGCGGCAGCGGGCACCAAGCCCGCAACCGTTACCGCCATCGACGAGCTCTATACGCGCTGCGGCATCGCCCATACCGTCGAGGACGACATCGCTCACCGCATGTGGGCCAAACTCATGCTCAACGACGGCATCAACCAGACCTGCATGGCCTACGGCGGGACCTACGGAAGCGCCACGGAGCCGGGCTCCGAGCAGCGTCGCTGCTTTGTTTCCGCCATGCGCGAAACGCTTGCGGTCGCCAACGCCGAGGGCGTTGAGCTGACCGAGGCAGACCTGACGCAAATGGTGCACCTCATCGAGGGAATCGACCCCGCCGGTATGCCCTCGATGGCGCAGGACCGCATCGCAAGGCGCAAAACCGAGGTTGATGAGTTCGCGGGCACCATCTGCCGCCTCGCAGCCAAACACGATATCCAGGCACCGCAAAACGAGTGGCTCTATCGGCGCATCCGCGATATCGAGAAAAGCTGGTAGCGCCAACGCGCCGCATTCAACAGCCTTAACAGCAAAACCGCCGCAAGGGAACCTTTCCCCTGCGGCGGCCTTCATCTTCGTCTATGACCGGCGGCCAATCTCACAACAGCTAGCGTTGCGACTCCGGCACCTCGTCCTCGTCATCGCGGCAAAGAACCACGCCCACACTTCCCAGCAGCGCGGCCGCGATCAACACGCCAACCACGATAGAGGCAGCCCCACAAGACCCCTGCATACCCGCGACGAGCGCGGCCGTAGGACCAAGGCAACCAAGCGTCAATGCAACGGCGGCAACGGCGATATCTCGAGCGTTCACAAGACCACTTCCTCCACGAGAAAGACCTTATTTCTCATGAACTAGTGTGCCCCGCGCCCATATGCGCGGCGTACTGCCACGGTAAGCGCTCTGTTAACTCAAGCACGCACAAAAAACGGACGCCCCTACGTTGTGCCCAAAGGCTCAGTAAAGACGCCCGCCCGTCATCTCCTATTGGCTTATGGCAGATTACCAACCGGTATAGTAGTCGGTGGTTCCGGCAGCGCAGCCGGAGTCATAGACCTTGCAATCACCCTTGGAGCCCGTAAAGGTCGAGCCCTGGGCCATATCGCCCGCGGCAACAACGTAATAGCCGTCGGAATCGCGCCAGAAGCCCTCAGAATCCTGAGTCCATTCGCCCGTGCGATAGTGATAAAGCACATTGCTGCTGTAATAGGTCTCGCGGCGCCCGTTGTAGTTATTGACACCCGCAGAGCGCGTCAGGCCCGATCCGTTCGCGTAGGACGCGGCAGACGCGTAGGACGGAGTGTAACCGGCGTTGTAGTACGAAGCTTGGACGGCCTCGGCAGCCTCCGCCTCGGCGGCAGCCTCGAGCGCTTCGCGCTTGGCATCCTCAAGCGCAGTGCGCAGCTCATCGAGCTCGGTCGACTTGGCGTCGACCTCCCCCATCGTCAACAGGCTACCCGCGCCGTCGATGCAACCCTGCAGCACAGCGCGCTCGTCATCGGTGGCATAGTCACCGTACATGTTCATGATGATCTGAGCGCGCATCTCCAGGGAATCGCGCTTGGCCTCCATCGAGGCGTTCCACTCCTGCATGGAACCATAACCATCGCCGCGATAGTCAACGGGCTGTACCAGCGTCGTCTCGGACGGCGTAGATCCAACCGTATCGGACAGTGTTGCGGCGTGGGCATCAGTTGCACCGGCGCCCGCCAAAAGTGCCACGGTCAGAGCGGCGGAAAGGGCGGCGGCTTTCGGTTTTCGTGAATCGATCCTCATGTAGCTGGAAACCTCCGTAGTGCGTTTTTGCTGCGTTTGAGCTGCGTGTGATTCAATCGCGCTGCATAGTACCCCGAGCAAATCGCGACCTGCGGTTTTACTTAAAAGGTGCACGTCAATTGCGTAAAACTCACATCCTCTCAACAGGAGTTTTCCACAACTCGAATGCATAAAGCGTGTCAAAAACCCTGTTTTTGCACCCGTTCTATGCAAAAAAGGCGCCTGTGCAACCATTGTTCGCACAGGCGCCTTGAGCAGGTATTTTATGCAGTTATACCTATCGAGTCGCAAGGGGGCCTTGCACAAGACGCCTTACTCGTCCAGCGCGGCGAAGGCCTGCTTCAGATCCCAAATGATGTCCTCGGCGTTCTCGGTACCGATGGAAAGACGGATTGTGGAGGGCGTGATGTTCTGCTCGGCGAGCTCCTCGGCAGAGAGCTGGGAGTGCGTAGTGGTAGCCGGGTGTACGACGAGCGACTTGACGTCGGCCACGTTGGCGAGCAGCGAGAACACCTGCAGATGATCGATGAACTTCCAAGCTGCCTCCTGACCACCTTTAATCTCAAAGGTAAAGATCGAGGCACCGCCGTTGGGGAAATACTTCTGATAGAGCTCGTGATCGGGGTGCTCAGGCAGGCTCGGGTGGTTCACCTTGGCGACGTGGCTGTCACCAACCAAGAACTCAACGACCTTCTTGGTGTTCTCGACATGACGGTCAACGCGCAGCGACAGAGTCTCGGTGCCCTGGAGCAGGACCCAGGCGTTGAACGGGCTGATGCAGGCGCCCTCGTCACGCAGCAAGATAGCGCGGACATAGGTCGCGAAGGCGGCGGGACCGGCAGCCTCGGCAAACGAAACACCGTGGTAGGAGGGGTTGGGCTCAGCGATCTGGGCGTACTTTCCGCTCGCCTTCCAATCAAAGTTACCGCCGTCGACGATCACACCGCCCAGCGAAGTGCCGTGACCGCCGATGAACTTGGTTGCGGAGTGGACGACGATGTTGGCACCATGCTCCAGCGGACGGAACAGATACGGGGTGCCGAAGGTATTGTCGACGACAACCGGCAGACCGTGCTTCTTGGCGATCTCGGAGATGGCGTCGATGTTGGGGATGTCGGAGTTGGGGTTGCCGAGCGTCTCGAGATAGATGACCGTGGTGTTGTCCTTGATGGCGCCCTCGACCTCGTCCAGGTTGTGGGCATCGACGAAGGTGGTCTCGACGCCAAACTGGGAGAGCGTATGCTCCAGCAGGTTGTAGGAGCCACCGTAGATGGTCTTTTGAGCCACCACGTGGTCACCGGCCTGGGCAAGAGCCTGCAGGGTATAGGTGATGGCAGCAGCACCGGAGGCGACGGCAAGACCTGTCACACCACCCTCGAGTGCGGCGATACGGTCCTCGAAGACGCCCTGGGTGGAGTTGGTCAGACGGCCGTAGATGTTGCCGGCGTCGGCAAGACCAAAGCGGTCGGCGGCGTGCTGGGAATTGCGGAACACATAGCTCGTGGTCTGGTAGATAGGCACGGCGCGGGAGTCGGATGCGGGATCGGCGCTCTCCTGGCCAACGTGAAGCTGCAGGGTATCGAAACCAAAGGTGTGCTCGGGGTTGTTGATGAACTGGCTCATGATGATCTCCTTGATCGAACAAAAGTAAATAAAAAGAGAGAAGTAAGTCGCTGTCTCCTGATCACGCCGACGGGCGCAAACAGGAGCCCGGCATTCGTCTTGGTAAGCAATTCATATGCGGGCCTCCTTTCGCATCCCGGTTCCGTGGTTGGCTTAATTACCTACCGCCTTTGTGTGTTTTGAATAGTACGAGCATTGTTTCCCTCGGTCAATCACTTAAAAGCGCTAACCTGTTATCGGTTTTTTAGATAGCTATCGAAAGGACGGGCGCCGATGACCCTCCAGCAGCTTCGCTTTTTGATCGCCGTGGCAGAGTCCGGTTCGATCAACGCCGCAGCCCAGCGCCTCTATACGGCACAGTCCAATATCTCCAATGCCGTCAAAAGCCTAGAGCAGGAACTTCATATCGAAATCTTTACGCGCTCTAGCCGCGGTGTTGCACTCACCAACGACGGCACCGAGCTTTTGGGCTATGCGCGCCAGGTCGTAGAGCAGGCCGACATGCTCGAGGCCCGCTACGAGGACGGCGGTACCCCGCAAGCCCGCCTCGCCATTTCTGCCCAGCACTACGCCTTTTCGGTCGAGGCCTTTGTCAACGTAGTCGAGCGCTGCCGCGACAGCAAGTTCGAGTTCATCATGCGCGAGACCACCACATCGCAGATCATCGATGACGTCCGCGCATTTCGCAGCGACATCGGCATCCTCTATCTGGACGACTTTAACGCCCGCGTTCTACAGAAGGCTTTTGCCGATGCGCGCGCGAGCTTCCATCCCCTATTCGACGCGACGGTCCACGTCTTCGTTAGCGAGCGCCACCCGCTTGCCCGCCGCCCGCAGCTGTCCCTTGCCGACCTCACACCATATACGCGCTACAGCTTTGAGCAGGGAACCTCAAACTCCTTCTATTACGCCGAGGAACCTTTTAGCTATATCCCTTGCGACCGCAACATACGAATCTCGGACCGCGGAACACTTACTAACTTACTTATCACGTCGAACGGCTACACCCTGTCGACCGGTGTCCTCTCCAATGAAATGCAATGGGGTATGGCATCGATCCCGTTAGCAGACGCCCCAACGATGCACGTAGGCTATATCATGCACGACGAGCGCAAGCCCTCTCCCCTCTTGCAGCAATACCTCGACGAGCTCAACCGCATCATCCATGCCAGCTAACTGTCGGAAGACGGGGTAGAAATCGTAGATTGCTAGCCCCCGGCGGGCATGGCGCTACAATGGTCACTCACACGAAACGTACCCAACGAAAGGAAGCCCGTGAAGGTCATCATCTATACCGACGGCTCGGCCCGATCAAATCCGGGACGCGGCGGCTACGGCGCCGTGCTCAAATACACCAACCCCGCCGGCAAGACCTTCACCTCCGAGCTTTCGCGCGGCTACGCCAAGACCACCAACAACCGCATGGAGCTCATGGCGGTCATCGTGGCGCTCGAGGCACTTAACCGCCCCTGCGACGTCGAAGTCCATTCCGATTCGCAGTACGTCGTCAACGCCTTTAACAAGCACTGGATCGACGGCTGGAAAAAGCGCGGATGGAAAACCGCCAACAAGCAGCCCGTCAAGAACCGCGACCTGTGGGAGCGCCTGCTCACCGCCAAAAGCAAGCACAAGGTTGAGTTCATCTGGGTTAAGGGTCACGCCGGCCACGAGCTCAACGAGCGCTGCGATGAGCTCGCCACCACGGCGGCCGACGGCAGCAACCTCGATATCGACACCGGCTTTAACGAGAGCGACCTGTAATAGCGTTTTCGCGCAGCTTTATATCCCCACGCGCTACACTCATCCTGTAGACCAAACAACGCAAGGGGGACGTATGCTGCGCATCGCGACCATCGGCACATCCATGATTACCGACGACTTTATCCAGGTCGTCAACGCCAACGACCAAGCCGCGTTTGTGGGCACGCTCTCGCGCGATGCCGAGCGCGGTACTGCCTTTACCGCCGAGCGCGGTGGCGAGCGAAACTTTACGTCACTCGATGAGCTTGCGGCAGCCGCCGACGTCGACGCCGTCTATATCGGCAGCCCTAACGCACTTCACTACGAGCAGGCCCTTGCCTGCATCGCCGGTGGCAAGCATGTCATCGTCGAAAAGCCCTTCTGTGCCACCGAAGCGCAGGCGCTCGAGGTCTTTCGCGCTGCCGAGGCAGCAGGTGTCGTGGCCCTCGAGGCTATGCGTCCCCTCCACGATCCCGCCTTCCACGCCATCGAGGACGTCCTGGGCGAGATTGCCCCCATCCGCCGCGCCTCATTGCGCTTTGGCAAGTATTCCTCGCGCTACAACGAGATTCTCGCGGGACGCGCCACCAATATCTTCGACTGCAATATGGCATCGGGTTCCCTCATGGACATTGGCGTCTATACCGTCGAGCCCATGGTCGAGATCTTTGGCATGCCCTCCGGCCTTACGAGCATGACCACTCTGCTCGATCCCACCACGCGACAGCTCACGCACGGCCCCATCGATGGCTGCGGTTCCATCCTCGCCAGCTACGGCGGTGGCCGTATCTCCGTCGAGCTCGCGCACTCCAAAATTACGAATGACCTGCTGCCCTCGCAGATCGAAGGCGAGCGTGGCACTATCCAGATCGACCATCTGTCCACGCCCCGCAACGTCCGCATCGACTATCGCGGCGACGTCGTACGCGGCTCGGCGACCGAGGCACCGCGCGAACAGGGAGACAACGGCCGCGTGCTCGACCTGCCCAAATCGAGCAACACTATGGAATACGAACTCACAGACTTTATCACCGCCATCGGCGGCATCGATAACGTTAAGGAAGAGATTTGGGAGACCCCGGCGGGACGCCACGAGCTTGGCCACTACCGCGATGTCACACTCGTCTCACTGCGCATCATGGATGCCGTGCGCCAGCAGGCCGGCATAACCTTCCCGGCCGACGCAGGCAAGCAGGCATAGCTATGGGCCTCTTCGATACGTTCTTCTCCAGCGTCACCGGCGGCAGTCGAGAGCCTCAAAAACCATCAAACGTCGAGCTCGAGCTGCGCCGCAGGCTTACTGTGCTCGCAAGCGACGAGGCCACTCAAGACACTCCCCTGCGCTATTTCCTGCGCTGGGCGGGGCAAGTCCAGGGCGTTGGCTTTCGCTTTACCCACACCAACCTCGCGCAGGCACGCGCGCTCACCGGCTGGGTGCGTAACATGGAAGACGGCTCAGTCGAGATGGAGATACAGGGAGCTCCGGCAAATATCCTATCTCATCTCGAGGCGCTTCATGCCTCCTACGAGCGTATGGGAACGCGTTTTCGCCTCGTAGACGCCCAGGCCCGAGCCCCACTTGCCAATGAAGACGGTTTCACGCCTCGTTATTAGTATTGTGTACTAAATACGGTATCATTTACCTACGACCGTTGATAGAAAAGAGGCGAGGCGCATGGCGGTGCAAAGAAGGAATACCAAACAGCGAAAGCTGGTTCTTGACGCCGTGCGCCAAAGCTATAACCATCCCACCGCCGACGAAATCTACAACGCCGTGCGCGAACAGGATGACAAGATCAGCCGTGGCACGGTCTACCGCAACCTCAATCTCTTGGCAGATGCCGGAGAAATCCTCTCGATCAAGACGCCGGGCGGGAGTCGCTTCGATCGCACCATCGAGCCGCACGCACATATCATCTGCACCTCGTGCAGCCGCGTCATCGACGTACCGCTCCCCTTCGATGCCCAGCTCGACGCCAAGGCATCCGAGCAAATCGACTGGCACGTCACGTCGCACTACACCATCTTCGAGGGTCTCTGCCCCGACTGCCGGTAAATGTTTGGGACATGCCTTAAATCCACCTTTTCGCACTTTGCAGCAAAAAATAGATTTCTAGGTATGTCCCGAAAACCTACTCGGCGAGCAGACGGCGCAGTTCCTCTTCGACCGTGCGCACGTAACGGACGCGGTCGTTGATGTCGCGCATGGTGGGGTTGCAGTTCTCCATCAGATAGGGATGGCCCACGACGTTGAGCATGTCGCGATCGTTTTCGTTATCGCCAAACGCCATCATCTCATCGGGCGAAATACCCAAGACACGACCATAATCGGCAAGCGCGGAACCCTTACCCGAATCAAAGCCGATAAAGTCCGTCCATTCGGTTCCCGATGTCATGACATCGACTCGATCGCTAAAGTGGCGCTCGAAATACTCCAACGCCGCCGACTGCTCCGCCTCGGGCGTCTGGAAGGCAATCTTAATGACGTCCTCGTCGATGTCCTCGGGGCGGTCGACCACCGCCACATCGCAGTGGACCTCATAGCGCAAATGATCGACGAACGCATCGTTGCCGCTCATGGTGTAGAGGTGCCCCTCACACGAAAGGGTCACGTCGGCATGGGGATACGCAACCACGGCATTCGCGATATCCATAGCAAGGCTACGCTCCATGGAACGCTTGACAACGGCACGTCCCTCGCTCATCACCAGGGCTCCGTTTTCGCATACATAGGCGAGCTCATCGGCCACCGGGGCAAACAGATAGCGCAAGCTCGCATATTGACGGCCGCTCGCCGGCATAAACACGATACCGCGACGATGCAGCTCATCGATGAGCTCAAAGGCCTCGGAACGCGGCTCGCGCTCCCCCGGATGCAGCAACGTGCCGTCCAAATCGCATGCAATCAGCTTGATTCCTTCAAGACCCATATGCTTTCCCCCACAGCATCTCATCAACAGAAAGACGGACTTTGAATAGTTGCCTCTCAAAGTCCGTCTTACTTATACGCACGTTAACCGCGCGCCTTCTTTACGATCGTAAAGTCTGGAGCCATACTCACAACGGCATCCGCCGCATTCGACGCAAAGCGCCGGTCCGAATCGAGTTCACGGGTAACCACCGAGAGCCGAACGCCCTCGACGCCCCGGAGCATGCGGCCCAAAACAGGCTGCACCGGCGTATACATGCGCACGGTATGCTCGTCCGAATCGCCTCGGAAAAGCGGCGTATGCATATTGCCGATCTCCCAGCACGCATGCGCGAGCGCAATCGGGTCCATGCGGTCAACTTCGACCAAATAAACCTCGGCACTGCGCAGGCGCACGACAACCGCCACGGGCACCATGCCCGAACGGTCAATGGCGAGCACGTCGCCGTCGGCAAGGCGATCGCCATCGGCAGCGCCCAGCCGAATATCGACCGTACGCCCCAGCTCCGTCACGCCCACAAATGTGCGGGCATCGGCCTGGTCCCAATCGAGTAGTAGCTCATCGACCCCAAAGACACCGCCCAGCTCCCGGCGAAGCAGGAGTTCATAGGACGGATCGTTGAGATTTCCCAAGCATGTCGTCGAAACCAAGCGTTCAGGCATACTCTAACCCTCGACCTCGACGAGCTCGATATCAAAGTTGAGGTCCTTGCCGGCCAGCTCGTGGTTGGCGTCGAGCGTCACGGCCTCAGGCGTTACGTCGATGACGACGGCGGGGACGGGCATACCGCTCGGCGTGGACAGGAAGAGCTTCATGCCCTTCTCGATCTGCTCGATGTTGGGAACCTGCTCGGCCGGGAAGGTCAGGACCATCTCGGGGTTGTGCTCGCCGTAGGCATCGGCAGCAGGAATGTGCACGGTCTTCTTCTCGCCCACCTGCATGTCGACCACGGCGGCGTCGAAGCCCTTGATCATCTGACCGGCGCCGCAGGTGAACTCCAGCGGCTCGCCGCGATCGTAGGAGCTATCGAACTGCGTGCCGTCGTCGAGCGTGCCGCGATAATGAGTCTTGACCTTCTTGCCCTGGTTGGACATGGTAACCTCCGTGATAAGGGCGGCGCACAACGCGGGCCGCCGTGAACATATGGCGCTAACTATACCCTAGTCATACAATTCAAAGACAGTTTGCAAAGAAACGCTGCAACCGGAGGAACCATGGCATATCCCGTATTTGACCTACACTGCGACACCGCCGACCGCATCGGCTGGGCCACGCTCGATCTCGACCTGCGCTTTACCGCCGGCACCGACGGTTATTTCCCCGGCGACGAAACGCATCCGCAAGATTTCGACCTCATCGAGGGCAACGCCTGCGCCATCTCGCTCGCAAAGATCGGCAACACGCCGTGGGCACAGTGCTTCGCCACGTTTGTCCCCGATGAGATTCCCACCGCCCACGCTGCGCGCTTCCAGGCGCAGATCATGGCGCACATGAGCGGCCAGGCAATGCTCAACCACGACCGCATGGTCAACGTACGCAGCGCGGCAGACATTCGCCCTGCGCTCAAGGACGGCAAGGTCGCTTGCATCCACACCATCGAAAACGCGACGTTCTTTGCCGAAGACCCCGCGCTGATCGAGGTGCTCAAGAGCCTGGGCGTACTCATGTCATCACTCAGCTGGAACGCGCAGGGACCGCTCGCGAGCGGCCACGACACCCACGCCGGCCTCACCGCCGCCGGCATCGAGGCGCTTACGCAGATGGAGCACGCCGGCATGGTACTTGACGTCTCCCACCTCAACGATGAGTGCTTTGACGAGGTCGCCGCCCGCGCCACGCGTCCCTTCGTCGCCAGCCACTCCAACTCCCGTGCGGTTTGCGGCGCCAAACGCAACCTTACCGACGACCAGTTCCGTACCATTCGCAACATGGGTGGCATCGTCGGCCTCAACTACTGCAGCGAGTTCCTTTCCAACGACGCAACCGACAAGACCGCCGCAGACGTCACCTTCGACCAGCTGGCGGCACATATCGAGCACTGGCTCGACCTGGGCGGCGAGGACGTCATCGCGCTCGGCGGCGACTGGGACGGCGCCACTGTGCCCGCTTTCCTCTCCGATGCCAGCAAGATGCCCGAGTTCCAGAACATGCTTTCCAAGCATTTTGGCAAAACCGTGATGCAAAAGCTCTGCAGCGACAACGCGCTTGCCTTCTTTGAGCGTTATTAATTTCACATCCCTTGAGCGGGCCGGCATGCCGAACGGTCGACATGCCGGCCCGTCCCCAATCTGAAGGACCGCTTTTGACGCAGCAGTTTACGATTTCCGTATCCCGACCGGATGGGACGCCCATCCCCGTCGTCGTTACCAAAAAGCGCGTCAAGAACTTCAACCTACGCGTCACATCGAGTGGTGAGGTCCACGCCAGTGCACCGCTCGGCGCCAGCCGCGAGCGCATCGAAGCGTTTGTAAAGCGCAACAGTGCCTGGATTGCCAACCGACTTGCCCAGCGCGAGCAACGTCAGGCGACGGCGCGAGAGCCGCTCAGTCCCTCGTCCATCATTGCACTTTGGGGCAAGCCCGTCACGGTACAGGATGCGCTCGATCACAACTTTGCATCACCCGCACCGCGACCCAAACAGGCCACCTTCGCAAGTTTTATGGGTACCGATGAATCGGACGAAAGCCCACAGGCAAAGCGGCACGCAATCCTCGACGGCCTAACGTCCGATGAGCTCCAAGCCCACATCGACCAGCTCTATACGTCCGAAGTCACATCGGCGCTACGCGATATGGTGCACGCATACGAAATCGCAATGGGTGTCGCCGTTTCCCGCGTTTCCGTACGCAGCATGAAAACGCGTTGGGGCTCATGCACGCCCAAATCCGGCGCCGTTCGCATCGCACGAGAACTTGCCGCCTATCCCGTCGAATGCCTCGACATGGTTGTCGCCCACGAGCTCGTCCACTTGCTCGAGCCAAGCCACAATCAGCGATTTCACGCCCTGCTCGACACGTACTGCCCCAACAATAGAGCGCTGTCACAGCGGCTCAAGCAGCCACCCATAGAGACATATTAGTACCGGTTAGCGCACGCGCTCGATCTCGACACCGCAGCTTGCCAGGGGAAGACCGACGGGCGCCCAAGGCTTATCGAGCTTGATGCGCACACCAAGCAGCGAGGGATAACGGCGCAGCAGCATCTGGGCCGTACCCTCAGCTGCCGCCTCGATGAGCTTAAACGTATGCTCGCGCAGATAGCCATCGACATCGTGGCACACCGAGCCATAGTCAATCGAGGCGCCCAGGTTATCGTCCTCCCCCGCTGCACGCAGGTCGGCATAGAGCACCAAGGACACGATGAACTTCTGGCCCAGCGCGTTCTCTTCGGGATACACGCCGTGGTTAGCAAAAACCTCGAGGCCGTCGATGGTAATGTGATCGGCATGGCGAAGATCGTCATAGCTCACGTGGGGCACCGCCGTTGCAGTGGATATTTCGCCCCTTCCACGGCGGGCGAGCTCGGCGCCTTCAGTCTTGGTTGCATTCTCGGGCAGTTTCTTGTTGCTCATCGCGATCGTCTCCTTCGTTTAGAACCCCGACCGCGCAACTAACTACACGCGAATCGACAGGTTCTTTTTATCATCGCTCCAGTTGCAAGCATTGCGCGCGGGGCATGCAAAGCAGGCGCGCGACGCTTTGTCGGCTGCATAGAGCAGACGCTCAAGCGGTTGGCTGTTCACGCGCAGCTTTCGATGGCCCAGAATGGCCGTCTTAATGGCTGCGGCATCGGCCGGCTCAAACGCCACATCATCAGGCATGCCGCCGAGAATCGCATCAGCGACGCGTTCGCTTGCAACATCATGGGATATACCCGATTCATACTGTTCATCTTTGCCGATATCGTGAAGAAGTGCCGTGGCATAGATGACCTCGCGGTCAAATTCGAGCTGTTCCTCGAGATTCTTGATCCACATAATGCGAGCGACATCGAGAAGATGGTCAATACCGTGGCGGCAGAAGATGCGCCCCGATTCCAACTGTGCAATGTTGCCCAGGTGCCGACGGAACAGCCCGTTGGCACAAATGTAATCAATGCGAGGCATGGCGCCAAAGGGGGCCAGGCCCGAAGCCATAAAGCCGCGACGCGACGTCCCCTCATCGGTCTTCGATGTAAAGTCGTTGACGACCCTCATGTTAACGGCCCAGCATCCTAAAGAACCGCTCCTCGAGCGCGGGATCGGTCTCAAAGACGCCGCGGCGAGCGAGCGTCACGGTCTTGGTGCCGGGCTTTTGCACGCCGCGCATGGTCATGCACATATGCTCAGCCTCCATGAGCACAATCGCTCCCTGGGGAGCGAGATAATCCATGAGGGCGTCGGCAACCTGCGCACACAGCTGCTCCTGCAGCTGCAGACGACGGGCATAGACTTCAACCGTGCGAGCGAGCTTAGACAGACCCGCCACGCGACCGTTAGGGATATAGCCGATCGCAGCCTTGCCATAAAACGGCAGCAGATGATGCTCGCACAGCGAGTAAAACGTGATGTCGCGCTCGATAACCAAATCGTTCGAAGCGACGGCAAAGGTTTTGGACAGGTGCTCCTCGGCACTCTGCTCCATACCGCCGGCGATCTCGCCATACATACGGGCAACGCGCGCCGGGGTCTCCAGCAGGCCCTCACGAGTTGGGTCCTCGCCTATGCCCTCAAGCAACAGCTTAATGGCGGCCTCGACTTTTTCCTGATCGACCATCTGGGCCTCACTTTTCCGATTTCACGTTCGCGCTATGGTACCACGCCCTTCGGCATCGACCACAAGCTACATAGTATGGGTCGAATAGACCGGATCATCACGCCAAAGTTCAACCGCATCACAAAGCGCAACGCCCTCGCGCTCAGCACGGGCGCGCGTGGCGTTCATATCAATCACGCGCTGGTTACTCGAGCCCCTAAAGCGCAATGAGATATCGTACAGATCCTGAACAAACGGGCCATCCACCAACATATCGAGGCAGGCAAGGATACGGTCCGTCGCCTCGGTATGGTGACGACCGCCCGGCATAAGCTCCTCGAGCACGTCGCCGGTAAAACACCAAATGGTTTTTCCTGACCCCGCAGGATACGCGGCACGAACACGCTCGACAAACTCAACGAGCCCCGCCTGATTCTCGGGCTCCATAGGCTCGCCGCCCAGAATCGTCAGGCCGTCAATAAAGGGATGATCGAGGCTCTCGATAATCTTGTCCTCGACGGCACGATCGAACGGCTCGCCCGCAGCAAAGTCCCACGCGACAGAGTTAAAGCAATTCTTGCACCCACGACGGCACCCGCTCACAAACAGAGAAGTACGAACGCCTTCCCCATCAGCAATGTCGAAATACTTAATGTTCGCGTAGTTCATAGGTAACCTTTCTGGGGGTCTGGAGTATATCATCCCGTCCTCAAACAGCTTCGCTCGCTGCGCTCGCTGCAGAACTGCGGGCGGGACGATATACTCCAGACCCCTCGCGAGCGATACTCGGTGAACAAAGCGAACATCGAGTATAGGGTTCGAGGTCTAATAAATACTGAGTTGCAGCTCAACGACTTCGCAAGCAAAGCGTTGTTGCAAGTCAACTCATTTCCGCTAAGAACTTCGAGGAGTGAGCAGGCCTCATGCTGCATCTCAGCTACGTCAACTTGGCTGAGCCGAGAGGGCCGCTTGGGCTTTTGCTCGATATGAGTTCCGCACGCAAAGAAGGCCACTTAATGTGGCCTTCGTCTTGCGCAGGAC
>UQKV01000019.1 GCA_900541665.1 uncultured Collinsella sp. | reverse complement strand
CCGATGCGGCTCGCGCGTTCCCTCGTATACCCGATAGACCGTCTGCATGTGTATGCCAGCCCCTTACGCTCTGGTGAAAGTTTGTTTACTGAGGGGCATTCTCGCACGAAACGTTCAACCTATTTGGCCAGAGTGCATGTTGGTTTGGTGAGCGGCTTTAGTAGTCGGTGAAAGTGAGGGGGTTAATTGAAGATTTTTAGCGCGCAAGCGTAACGGTACGATCGGGAAACTCGATGCTTGCAACCAGTTTTCCGCCGAGGCTCTCTGCGTACCTGCTCAGCGTGTCGAGCCTCATCGAACCCAACTCCCCACGCTCGAGCTCGGATACACGTTTTTGAGAAACGCCCATCGACTGGGCGACCGACGCCTGTGTTAGATCTTTTAACCTGCGAATCTGAGCAAGCTTATAGGCTTCGATACGATCGCGAGTCCTCTCCTGCTCGGCGGTAATGGAGTCGCGTGTTATCCCGCGAGATTCCATATACTCATGCAGTTCCATCTCGATCGAGCCTCCTTACGTGGCGACGGTATATTTGCTCGGCCCTTGGAATGTTGATCGCATACCAACCGTTCCATTTTGCCCTTGACGATCCCGCTCGCGACTTATCACCCGCCAATAGCAATACCGCCTGGCGCTTGGGGTCAAAGGCGAAGAGGATGCGAATCACCTGCCCACCACACGACGTCACTCTCAGCTCCTTTAAATGATGAAGCTTCGAGCCCTTTACGCGGTCAACCAGCGGACGACCAAGGCTGGGACCTTCCTTCTCGAGCACCAAAAGGTCTGCATAAATCTGCTTCAGCGTAGCTTCATCCTGCTCATCAAGCCAAGGTTCAATGTAATCAAGCACGATACGGTACCGATGCAGCTGATTTGACATACCTTTCTCCTTCTATAGTAGAAGTTTTACGGTATATTGCAAGGACAAACTTGCGCAAATGTCTATTTATTCAGCTTAAATACGCTGTTTGGGCTCGGTGACGATGGCTCGGACGATGCGGGGGCGATCGGTGAGGTCGCGGACGATGCGCACGTCCGAGAGACCCGCCTGGCGGCAGAGCTCGGCGGCGGCGTCGAGGGCACCCTCGTAGAGCTCGCAGGCAAACAGGCCGCCGGCGCGCAGCATGTAAGGCGCCGCATTGAGCAGGCGGCGGAAGATATCGAGGCCGTCGGCGCCGCCCTCAAGCGCCAGGTCGGGCTCGAAGTCCTTGACCTCGTGCGGCAGTGAGCGCATGACGTCGGTCGGAATGTAGGGCGGATTGGAGACAAGCACATCAAAGGTGCCCCACTCTTCGCGGGGAATGGAACTCACCAGGTTGGTGAGGCTAAAGGCGACCTCATCGGATGTGAGACCGAGCGCGTCGCGGTTTTTGGTGGCCAGATCGATAGCGCGCGGCTCGATATCGGTGGCGGTGCAGGTAACGTGGCCGCGGCGCTCCCAGGCAAGGGAGAGCGAGATGCAGCCCGTGCCGCAGCCGACCTCGAGAACGCGGGCGATGCGGGGCTCGGCTGGGGCAGGCGAAGCGGCATCCTGAGCTGAAGCCGTCTCCTGGTCGGCACCCTCGATGGCGATGCCGTATTCGTCGAGCTCGGACTCGGCGGCTTCCGCGACTTCGGCTTCTGCTGCCTGCGCGGCGGCTTCCTCGGCCTCGCGGTCGGCCAGCTCCTCGGCATAGGCACGGCTGCCGAGCACGTCGCTACCCAGCGCAGCCTCATCGGCGGCCGTCAGGTTGGCGGCACGGCGCTCGGCGGTCGCGCGTTCGTCTGCCAGCGCGGCCTCAGCCTTGCGTGCCTCCTCGACCTCATCGTTCCAAGGCAGCTCAACACGCTGACGGGCAGCAGCCTCGGGGCTCAGCACCTCGGCATCCAGATAATTGAGGACTTCCTCGACGAGCATCTCGGTCTCGGGACGCGGAATGAGCACGCCGGGGGCGCACGTGACGTCGATCATGCGAAACTGCGTACTGCCGGTGATGTACTGCAGCGGTTCACCTTTAGCGCGACGAACAACGGCCGCGTGCATGGTCTCGAGCTGAGCCGCGTTAAGCGTCTCGTCCATGCGCATATATAAGTCGATGCGTGCCAAACCCGTGGCAGCGCAGAGCAGCCACTCGGCAGAAAGACGGGGGTGCTCCTCGCCGCGCTCGGCCAGGTACTCCTTGGTCCACTCGAGACAACGCTTGATGGTCCAAATCTCGTTTGCCATGGGGCCCTCCCCTCTTAAGCGCCGGACGGCGCGCGAATGTCGGAGCAGATTGTACGCGAGGGCGGCACGCGGCAAGGGACGATTGGAAGCGATTATCGAGAATCAGCCCAGAATTTTGCTTGAATCGCAATCGAAGTGTTCATTCGTCGACGTCTAAATCTGCATCCGTCAAGCTTTTGGCAAGGTTGCCCCAAAACTGACCAATATCTAACCAAGAACTTGCCAAATCACTTGACGCGCGACGCATCAAAAATCGCCCCGCGACTTCTCGGACGATTTTTTGAGCATTATTTTCGATAGCAGATGAATGCCGCTAATTTCTTTGAGCAGGTAGCCGGCTTAATGGCCATCAAAGCCGATTAAATAACATCTCAAAGCAATGTGCCCAACCTAGTCATTTAAGAACGTCCCCAATGACTAAAATGCCATCACAGCCGACTGAATATAATATCAAGGCAATGTCCCCAATGACTCCCTACGGATCATTTGACAACCAAGAAAACGCCGATGTTTTGGCAATGCCAGCGAGCGACGTCCAGAGCGAACAAGTTGGCATGAAAAAGGCAAGGCATAGACCTTCTGGTCATGCCTTGCCTTTTGAATGACAAATTGTCGCTCTGGGCGGCGCGCAGCGTCGAGCCGTTACGCGGTTTGGCAAAACCGCGTAACCCACTACACAGCCTGCGCCAGCTTCTCGGCTCGCTCGGCGGCGGCGAGTGCCTCGATCACGGTGCCGAGCTGATCGCCCAGAAGGACGCCGTTGTAGGTGGAGTTGAAGCCGATGCGGTGATCGGTCACGCGGTCCTGGGGCTGGTTGTAGGTACGGATCTTCTCGGAACGGTTGCCATGGCCGATCTGGCTCTGGCGCTCGGCACCGAGCTCGGCCTGCTGCTTCTCGAGCTCCATCTCGTACAGACGGGCACGCAGCATCTGCATGCAGACCTCGCGGTTCTGGATCTGGGAGCGCTGCTCCTGCGACTGCACCACGGTGTTGGTGGGCAGGTGGGTAATGCGCACGGCGGAGTAGGTGGTGTTAACGCACTGACCGCCAGGGCCGGAGGCGCAGTAGGTGTCGATGCGCAGGTCGGACTGGTTGATCTGGACGTCGATCTCCTCGGCCTCGGGAAGCACGGCGACGGTAGCCGTGGAGGTCTGAATGCGGCCCTGGGACTCGGTCTTGGGGACGCGCTGGACGCGGTGCACGCCGGACTCGTACTTCATGACGGAGTAGACGCGGTCGCCCTCGACCTTGAACTCAATGGACTTAAAGCCACCGGCCTCGCTGGGGCTGGAGTCGAGCACGGTAGTCTTCCAGCCGCGCGACTCGCAAAAGCGCTGATACATCTTGTACAGGTCGCCGGCGAAGATGGCCGCCTCGTCGCCACCGGCGGCGGAGCGGATCTCGACGATGGTGTTCTTGTCGTCGTTGGGGTCGCTCGGGATGAGCATGTACTTGATGTCTTCCTCGAGCTGGGGAAGCTTGGCCTCGTTTTCGGAGATGTCCATCTGGAGCATCTCCTTCTCATCGGCATCGGTGGTATCGTGCAGCATTTCCTTGGCAGCCTCGATGTCATCGAGCGCGCCGATGTACTCGCGCGAGGCGGCGATGAGGTCGGACTGGTGCGCGTATTCCTTGTTGAGACGCGTGAACTCCTTGATATCGGAGGCGACGGCCGGGTCGGAAAGCTTCTTCTCGAGCTCCTCGTAGGCCTTGATGATCTTTTCGAGCTTGTCGCGCATGACGGACTCCTTTATATGCGTGAAGGTGAAAATCGGCAGAATTGATGGGGCGCGGGGCGCCGCTGCGGGGGTAAGCCCGGCTAGAACATGTCGATCCTCAGATACATGCGCATCCCTTCGCGTATGGGGTACATAGTTGCGGTCTAACCCATACATGATAGCGTGCGCAGGCAAACCTGCATATAACCCGCACGGAATCCGACAAAGGGACAGTCCCTTTGTTGGATTCTAGAGCGTGTGGAGTAGAGCGATGAAAAAGCGGACACCCTGAAGGTAGACTCGGCGGGTAATGCGCTCGTTGGTGCCGTGGACGCCTCGGTCGCACTCGTCATCGTCGACCACAAAGGCCGAGAAACGAATGCACTCAGGGCAAATGCGCTGATAGTTGGCAGCGTCGGTCGCGCCGATCACGGTCGAGGGGACGATGCTGACAGGAGCCCCGCCCGTCGCACTCGGTCCGTTTTCCTCCGTCCCCTTTGGATCACGGAAATAGCGGGCGGCGATGGCGCGAACGGCCTCGAGCCCCGGTCCACCGACACGCGGAGACGGCGAAGGCTCGGAGCTGCCGGGGCCCAGCTCCACTTCGACACAACCGGCAAGGTCCGCCCCGGCAACCGCCTCACGGCAGCGCGCCACAACGTCGACCACGCTCGTACCCTCGAGCATGCGGAAGTTAATGTTGGCCCACATATCCTGCGGCATTACGTTGGCGCCGGTGCTGCCACCCTCGATCTGCGTGGGCGCGCAGGTGGTCGTCACCAGCGGATAGAGCTTTTTGCTGGCGAGGCAATCGCGGACAATGGCATCCCCGTTGGCGGCAATTTCATCGGCCGTGTAGAGCCCCAACTCGACGAGTTGAGCGGCAAGCAAGTCGGTCACGCGCGTCGGCCACTCGATATCGCAGATTGCGGTGATGGCACGGCTGAGCACCTCGAGCGATGTGCCGCCGTAGGGGTTGGACGAATGCCCGCCCTCACTCTTCGTCTTGAGTATGATATCGGCGTAACCCTTCTCCGCGAGGTCGGCATGCATAAGCCAGCCCTCGCCCGCGCCATACTCGGCAGCCGAAACAATACGGTAGTCACCCTCGTCGATCAGATATTCAAGTTCAACGCCACGCTCCTCGAGCACACGACCGATCGCCCCCGCGCCGTACTGCGTGGTTTCCTCGTCCTGGCCAAAGGCGAGCAGCAGGGTACGCTTGTGCTCCCAGCCGTGCGCGAGCGCATACTCAACCGCCTCGAGAATGCCTGCGACCTGGTCTTTCATATCGATGGCGCCGCGACCCCAAATGTAGGTGTCGTCCACATGTCCGCTAAAGGGGGCATGCGTCCAGTCAGCCTCGGTGCCGGGTACCACGGGAACCACGTCCATGTGGCCCATGAGCATAATGGGCTTGAGGGCAGGGTCGGAACCGCTAAGCGTCACCAATAGCGAATGGTCGATAAGCTCGACCTTACCCGCCGTAAATACGTGCGGCCAAGCCTGCTGCATATACGCGCGCAGGTCGTCGAACGGCTGCCAGTTCACCGCCTCGGCATCCATACTCGAGATGGTCGGAAACGACAGCACGCGGCCCAGGCGCTCGCACGCACCAGCTTCGTCCAAATCGGCAAAATCATCCTCATGCGCAAAGAAGCGCCAAACCTCGGCCATGACATCCTTTCGATTGTGATGACGAGGGCCGCCCCACGGGAGCGGCCCTGTCATGCAAACATTTGCGGTCGGTTACTTGTCCTCGAGATAACGCGAGAGGAACTCGCGGGTGCGCTGGTGTTTGGGGTTGCCAAAGAGCTCGGCCGGCGCGGCGTCCTCGAGCACCACGCCCTTATCCATAAAGACCACGCGGTCGGACACGGTTCGGGCAAAGGCCATCTCGTGCGTGACGACGACCATGGTCATGCCGTCGGCCGCGAGCTTGCGCATGACCTCGAGCACCTCGCCCACGATCTCGGGGTCGAGTGCCGAAGTCGGCTCGTCGAACAGCATGATCTGCGGATTCATGCACAGGGCGCGTGCGATGGCTACGCGCTGTTTTTGACCACCGGACAGGCGGCCCACGGCGGCGTGCGCGAACTTTTCGAGTCCCACGCTCGTCAGATGCTCCATCGCAATTTTTTCAGCCTCGGCCTTGCTCATCTTTTTGAGCATGACGGGCGCAAGCGTGCAGTTGTCGAGCACGTCCATGTTGTTGAACAGGTTAAAGCCCTGGAACACCATGCCGATGTCCTCGCGGAGTTTATTGATATTGCAGCGCTCGGCCGTAAGGTCCTGGCCGTGGAACCAGATGTGGCCCGCGTCCGGGGTCTCAAGCAGATTGAGGCAGCGCAGGAAGGTCGACTTGCCCGAGCCCGAGGCGCCGATAATGGTGACGACCTCGCCGGGGTTAACGGACAGGTCGATGCCCTTGAGTACCTCGAGCGAGCCGAAGCTCTTGCGCAGGCCCTCAACGCGGATGAGCGGCTCATTGGTCTGTGCGGCGGCCGCAACGCCGGTAGTGGCGGTATCTGCCATGATGATTCTCCTCGTCTTAAGCCTAGTTAGAGCTGGGCAGCGTGGCCGGAGCCTCGGCACCGAGCTTTTTGCCAAAGGCTTCGAGCAGGCGGCTCGCCACGAGCGTCAGGATCAGGTAGACCACGAGCGCCACGCAGTAGACCTCCATCTGGCGGTAGTACACGCCGGCGACCGTGGTAGTAGCGTACATAAGGTCGAACACGCCGATGACCGAGAGCACCGACGAATCCTTGATGTTGATGATGAGCTCGTTGGTGAGCGCCGGAATCGCATTTTTAATGCCCTGGGGGAACACGACTTTGCGCATGGCCTGCCACTGCGACAGGCCCAGCGATCGCGCCGCCTCGGCTTGGCCGGGATCGATGGACTCGATGCCGCCGCGCAGGACCTCCATCATGTAGGCGGTGGAGTTAAGCGAGATGGTGACGAGGCCGGCGGTAAAGGTGCTCCAGATCTGGTTGGCCTGGGCGGTCTCGAAGCCCATGCCGCGCAGAACGGTAAAGCCCGCGTAATAGATAAGCAGGCCCTGGACCATCATGGGCGTGCCGCGCACAATGGTGGAGTAGACGGTCGCGAAGCCGCGGCCGATACTCTTAAAGAAACGCACCAAGTCGTTGTCCACGCGGTCGAACGTCTGAATGCGCAAAAACACAAAGAGCAGTGCCAGGAAGAAGGCGATGACGGTGCCGAAGGTGGCAAGCGCGATGGTGATTTCGATGCCGCGGATGAAGAAGTCGCCGCTCTTGTAGGTCATGTAGACCAGGCTCGACAAAAAGTCGCTGGGGTTGGAATCCGAGACAATGCTCACCTGCACCAGGTCGATAAACGACATGATGCAGCGGTCCACGAAAAAGATCGCTGCGATGGCGACCACAACATAGCTACCCAGGCGCGCGCCGCGGCGGAAACGCTCGGAGGCGAACGGCGACTTTTCGCGATAGTCGTTCCAGTGCATGAGCTTGGTGACGAGTGCCGCCGCCGACACGACGACCCAGGCCCACAGGATCGCCCAAAGGCAGTCCTGGAAGATGCCAGTGGGCGCCAAAAAGCTCAGCGGCGTGGGGTTGCGCTGGCTAAACGCCAGGCCAAGCGCCGCGATGACGCTCGTGCCCAGGTATACGTAACGGTGGTCGGCCTTGATAAAGGAGGCCAGGCGATTGACGGTTTTCATGCTGCCTCCCTATGCCGGCTGACGGTCGAGGCACGCGTCCCACATTTGGTCGCGCTCCTCTTGGCTAATGCCCTTGAGTGTCTTGTCGATGAGCTTAAGCAGTTTGTCCGAGCCCTTGCGGCAGCCGACGTTTGCCGCGACCTCCTGCTTAAAGCCCTCGCCTTCGGCAAAATGAATGGGAACGATGCCCGGGTTTTGAGCCATATAGCCCTTCTCGTTCTCGGTGTTGTAGGTCACGGCGTCGCAGGTGCCCTGCAGCAGGTTCGAGAACACCGTGGGGACGGAGTCGACCGGGTTTTTGTGCACAACGCCCGGGATCTCGTCGATGACGGTGTCGAGCATGGTGTCCTTTTGGCCGAGCACCGTGGCACCGCTAAAGTCGCTAAGCTTGGTGGCGTTTTGGTAGGGGGAACCCTCTTTTACAAACAGGCCAAAGTAGCCAATGAAGTACGGGTCGGAGAAGCCGACCGACTCCTCACGCTCGGGCGTGGCGCTCATACCGGCGATGATGAGGTCGATCTGGCCGTTGTTGAGCGAATCGATGAGACCCGAGAAGCTCTGTTTGACGGCAACGGGCTCGCCGCCGAGGGCCTTGCAGACGATCTTGGCGATTTGCACGTCGTAGCCATCGGCATAGGCGCCCTGCACGTTGTCGATGGGGATGGTGTACTCGCTGGCCTCGGAGACCTGCCAGTTGTACGGGGCGTAGGCTGCCTCCATACCGATGCGGATCTTGTCCTTGCCGATCACGGAATCGGACAGGTCGTCGCGACCGCCGCCCGTCGTGGGCTGAACTACTTCCAGCGTGGAGGGGCGCTGGCAACCGGCAAGTGTGCCGGCGACGACAGAAGCGCTCGCAGCGAGAGCGCTACCCAAAAAGATGCGACGGCTGCATATCGGCTGGGTCTGCATGCCGCGCTGTTGCCGAGGTTGCATCTGGTGCCTTCCCTATTTTGCGTTACTGACAATAAGACAGGATATACGCCAGCGACCAGCAGCGCAGCACAAGCTCGAAAAATTAATAGACACACGGTAGTCATTGGGAACGTCGATGTTTTGGCAATGCCAGCGAGCGCCGCCCAGAGCGAACAAGTTGGCATGAAAAAGGCAAGGCATAGACCTTCTGGTCATGCCTTGCCTTTTGAATGACAAATTGTCGCTCTGGGTGGCGCGCAGCGTCGACCGGTCCGCCGTTCGTTAGAACGGCGGAACCTCTAGAGCAAAGTGACGCTAAAGCTGCGGACGTCCGTCTCGCCCGGCGTCAGCGTAATGGTGCTGACCTTGTGCTCAAAAACGTCGTCCTCGGTGTCCATGGTGGTGTGACCGGTCCAAGGCTCGAGCGCCACAAACGGGGCGTCGTTGGCGGCAGACCACACGCCGATGTACTTAAAGCCCTCAAAGTCGATCTTGACGCCGTGGCCCGACTTGCGGCCGCGCAGCGTGAGCGTGGAGCCCGGGGTATCGGTGAACATGATGGCATCGTTATCGAAGCTGCGGTGCGTGATGGGCAGCACGTCAGAGTTATCGGGCGCCTTGTAGCTGCCCTCGAACGTCATAAGACCGTCGGGCGTGATGATGGGGGCCTCGTTGGTCCAAGCCTCGGTAAACGCCAGCTCGTAATCCTCGAATGCCTCGTCCTCGGCACCGGGAGCCGGTACGTTAAACGCGGGGTGGCCGCCCACCGAGAACGGCAGGTCCACGTCGCCGGTGTTGGTGACGGCAAAGGTCTGCGTGAGGGTGGCGTCGCCGGTTAGGGCATAGGTCATGTTGAGCTTAAAGTGGAAGGGGAAAGCCTTGAGCGACTCGGGCGTGTCGGTGATCTCGTACGTTACCGAGGAGCCGTCCTCCGAAACCTCGACCAGCTTGTGCTCGACGATGCGCGCGAGTCCGTGGCGCGGCATCTCGCAGGTGCCAGCCGCAGACGTCGCTGTGTTGTTGCGCAGCGATCCCACGATGGGGAACAGAATGGGCGCGTGCTTGCCCCAAAAGGCCGGGTCGCCCTGCCACAGATACTCGTTGCCGTCGAGGGCAAGGCTCGTGAGCTGGGCTCCCATGGAATCGATGGCCGCGGTGAGGCCGCCGCGCTTGATGGTGGTGACGGTAGACATGCTACTTCCTCCAAAAGTAAACAATAGTGTCGAGGGCTATTGTGCCACTCTTGGCGGCAAGGAGAAGCGGCAGGTGCAGTTATTGAGCGATTGCGTAAAGGTCGAACCCGCCCTGCGGCGTGCTGTCGACCGTATCGGGCGCCTGCGAGTTAAAGCTCACGGGAACCATGCGCTTTGAGGCGCGGAAGCGCGTGCCATCGGTGGCGACGGGCAGTTCATCGACGGTGAGCTCGTAGTCGCCGGGCTTAAGTTCGATGCCGTCACCAGCGGAATTGACGTATTGATACTCGTCAATCGTCTGCCCTTTGAGCGTGCGCCCCACGATATGGATGAGCATTTGGCTGTCGCCGCGCGCGGTGTCCCACGTCGCGCCGTCCTTGACCTCGACCGACACATGTACCGAGCGCGTGCGGCTGAGCGATTGCTCGACAGACATCTCGACCTTGGCGGCGTCTTTTCGCTGTTGTTCGACATGGCTCCAGACGTTTCCAATTACCGAGCATGCGATAACGCCGGCCATAAAGGCGATAAGGATGGGGCCAAGCGGCGAGCGACGTCCTGCATCTTCCTCGCGAGACAGATTGGGGCGACGTGTGGGTGCGGGCGCCTGAGCGCCCTGCGAGGGCACGTCGAGAATACTGAAGGATGCCGTGCTGTCGGGGTCGATAGTGTGACGCGGCTGTGGGGTCTTTGCCGGCGAGATCGACATGTCGGCTGGCTCGCCGAGCGTGGCCGTAGCGTCGGCCTTGGCCTCGTCTGCCTCGGCTTGGGCCCAAGCTTGTTCGAAGGTCAGGGGCTCGACAGGGTCGAGGGCGGCGTCCGAGTCGGCGGCGACGTCGTTGCCGGTCTCGTCCTCGTCGCTCGACACGTCACGCGGCGCGGGCTCGTCCCACCCCTCGTCCGGAGCCTCACCCTCGCTATACCACCATTCAAAGTTATCGATATCCATACGGGGCGCCCCTTAGGCCTCGCAAATAAACACTCGCTAGTCTTATACCCCCAGACGGCACCGAAGCTCACCCGCGCTGGACACGAAAACCGTCACAACATTCGACACTTTTCCTCGTTTTTGAGATTTTCGCCGAATGTTGTGACGGTTTAAGCGACTGGCCGGCAGCGCAATGTGACAAAGGGACTGCCCCTTTGTCACATTCTGTTAGAGTTGCAGGGATTGAATCCCGCTTATCAATGCGACATTGGAGTGACAACCTTGATCGCCGCAACCACGCCTAAAAGTAAGTCAACCGCCGCCGCGCTCTCCCCTGCGCGCACCAAGCTCTGCCTGGCGCTGCTCGTGCTGTTGGGGTTCTCGCTCGGCTGCTCCGAGTTCGTGGTCATCGGCATCGAAAGCGACCTGGCGACGGAACTCGGCGTATCACTTGCCACTGCGGGCCAGCTCATCAGCGTGTTCGCGCTGGTCTACGCTATCGCGACGCCGGTGCTTGCGCTCAGCACGGGGCGATTCCGCCGCTACCAGCTGCTCGTGTGCTACAGCACCGTCTTTGTGCTTGGCAATTTGTTTATGGCACTAGCGCCCAACTTCCAGGTGCTCTTTATCTCGCGCATTGTCCTGGGCTCTGTCTCGGGTGCGCTGCTCGCCGTGGGCGTGACGTACATCCCTGAGCTTCTGTCCCCGCAGCAAACTTCGCTTGCTATCTCGGTAGTATATGGTGCGTTTTCCGTGGCGATGGTCTTTGTGACCTCGATCGGCAAGTTTGTGGCCGACACGCTCGACTGGCACGTTGCCATGTACGGCGCGCTGACCTTTGCCGTTTTAATCTGCGGAGCGCTCGTGGCGTTTATGCCGCGCGCCGGGCAAACCGACGAGCCCGCCACCTTCCGCGAGCAGGCGGGGCTGCTACGCGAGCCGAGCATCATCACTGGCATGCTCATCTTCTTGTTTGGCGTGGGGTCGGTCTATGTGTTCTACGGCTACGTGACGCCTTATCTTGAGCAGGTGCTGGGCATGGGCACGGTCGAAGCCAGTACCACGCTTATGGCCTACGGCGTGTTCTGCCTGATCTCGAACATCCTGGGTGGATGGATCGACGCGCGTTTTGGCATGAAGGCACTGCTTGTGACGTTTGTGCTGCAGGCGGCGGCATTGTTTGGGCTGTTTGCCGTAGGCGCTGCCATGCCGCTCGCACTTGTCTTTGTCTTTAGCCTGGCGATGCTCATGTACCTGTTCTCGGTCTCGTGCATCACGCACTTTATGGACGTGGCACGCAACCGCCATCCTAAGTCGATGGTACTCGCGAGTTCGGTTGAACCCATGGCGTTTAATGTCGGCATTTCGTTTGGCACCGCGGTGGGCGGCGCCGTGGTAAGCAGCATTGGCATTGCGTACGTGGGCGCAGTGGGCGCCGCATTCTCGCTTGTGGCCTGGGCACTCACGCTGGTGACGATTAAGTTGGCACGTTGGGAGCGCAAGCGGGCGAGGGCGCAGGCGTAGGCGTAGGCGTAAATGCGATACTCGAGCTCGATGATGGCGATCGAAAGGAAACCGCATATGCAACGTGTACTGTTTATCTGCCATGGGAACATCTGTCGCTCGACGATGGCTGAGTCCGTGTTTACCGAGCTGGTGCGCCGCGCTGGACGCGAGGCGGAGTTTGCCATTGATTCCGCTGCGACCTCGACCGAGGAGATCGGCAATCCGCCGCATCGTGGCACCGTTGCCAAGCTGCGTGAAGTCGGGATTCCTGTCGTTGCCCACCGTGCGCGCCAGGTGCGTCGCGCGGAGTATGGTGACTGGGACCACATTGTCTATATGGATGCCGAGAACGCGCGCGGTCTGCGTCGCATTTTTGGCAGCGATCCCGATAGCAAGATCTCGCGCCTGCTCGATTGGACCGATCGTCCCGGCGACGTGGCCGATCCCTGGTACACCGGCAACTTCGATGCCACCTACCGCGATGTGCTCGCCGGCTGCACCGCTATGCTCGAGCAGTTATAGGCAAGCGAGCACGCGGACGCACGTGCCACGCCATCGGCATAAAACGAGCGTGGATAATCTCCCACTTTGAGCGTTCAAGCGCGCTCTAAACGGGAGAAAATCCTCGCTCGTTATCTTTAAGGTGGAAAACCTCGCTCGATTGATTCGCTCGACTACTCGTCGACGATCTCGGCGAGCCAGACGTTCAACGTATCGACCTCGGGACAGCAGAACTTTGCCGTGCCTGGCTCGTTGCCGGGCACGGTACCGCCATAGCGCAGGATATCGATATAGGGAAAGCCCACATGGCAGGCCATGGCGCACATCTTGCCGCGATCGCGGTCGAAGTCAAAAACGTCACCCGGCTTGTGCCCGTGATGGCAGCGGCATGTGCCCAGCTGGTCCACGCAGCTAATGCGAATACGTGGGCGCTTGCCGCGCGGGGCACCGAGCGGCTTGTTCTCGCCCGCTGCCCCGGTGCCGCCCTCGCCGGCGCTACTCATGGTCGATCACATCCGGGCAGGCCTCGATGGGAAGGCCGGCGGACTTATCCTCCTGGTCGGCATTGCGCTCGATGAGCTCCGCTACCACACGCATGGCATCGCTCGTCGCGCGCTGCAGGCTCCAACCGGCCATAACACGGCCGACGAGCACCGCCGAGAACGTGTCGCCCGTGCCCGGGAAGTAGACCGGGATCAGGTCGAAGGGAATCGTGAAGTGCTCCCCCGCTACATGGTCGTAACC
The DNA here is from genome assembly GCA_900541665.1 of uncultured Collinsella sp. Taxonomy (GTDB): domain Bacteria; phylum Actinomycetota; class Coriobacteriia; order Coriobacteriales; family Coriobacteriaceae; genus Collinsella. The sequence goes on along the minus strand of UQKV01000019.1, from coordinate 22,713 downwards.
GATGACGACATTCGCACCGTCGACCACAGCGCTCGTAATGACCACCGACTTGGCGCCCAGGGCACGCACGGCATCCACAAGAGCGCGGCCTTCATCGGGCGTGATTTGCTCGGCAATGGGCGTATCGGTGAGCAGGCACGCCTCGGTGTAGTTTGGCACCGCATAGTCGGCGCACTCGAGCAGGCTGCGCATGAGACCGATCGTGGACTCGGGCACGCCGGCGTAGAGCTTACCGTTGTCGCCCATGATGGGGTCGACGAACACCTTGGTGCCCTTTTGCGCGCGACGGTGGCAGAAGTCCGAAATAATGCGCGTCTCTTCCTCGGTCACGATAAAGCCGGTGGAGATGGCGTCGAACTCAAAGCCGAGCTCCTCCCAGATGGCGAGGCTCTGGCGCACGTACTCGGTGGTGTCATGGATGTAGAACTTGGGATAGTTGAGCGTATCGGACACCAGCGCCGTCGGCAGGTTGTGGATGCGGTAGCCCATATGCGACAGCACCGGCAGCATGGCGGAAAGCGCGACCTTGCCGTAGCCGCACATATCGTTAATCAGCAGCAGCTGAGTGTTCTTCATGAGAGTCCCCCTTGGGTCGGGCGCGGCACGATGGCGCCATAGTGCAACTAAGTGTAGCGCAGGGAACGTTGTGAACGGGCGCTGGCGCCGCGGAGGCCACATTGTTGCGGAAAGGTTACGGGAAGGAGGAAGTTAGTCGTTGGGGACGTTCTTGTTTGACCAGTCATTTAAGAACGTCCCCAACGACTATCGCAGGTTGAGGACGGACAGCGAAAGCGTTCTTAAGCGAGCAAGGTGGCGTGAAAGAGGAGGGCATAGGCCTTGTGGCCATGCCCGACGATTGAACGTCAGATTGCCGCTTAGGAACGCTTGCAGCGTCGAGCCGTTACGCGGTTTGGTAAAACCGCGTAACCACTAGTTTGGTACCTTGACATTGATTTCTCACGCTCCTAAATTGGTTAGGCACAAAACAATTCCACTACCTAACTAAAGAAAGGAGCGAAGCTTAGATATGTGTGTTGAACCACTCGCCTATCCGCATGAACCCGGCGGCGACCCCTCACGGCCAGCAGACGAGCCCGAGACCCAGTCCGACAAAGACCGTCTCGCCAAGCGAATCCTCAATGGGCTGGGGTTTTGCGGCCATTACATGCATTTTCACGGCGGCGGCATATCTGGCAAGGCGCCTATTGTCTGCTTACTCGCCAAGCAGCCGACCGGCGAGCTGTCCCAACAGGAGCTCGGCATGCACTTCGATCTCAAGCCGGGGTCCCTTTCCGAGATTCTGTCCAAGCTCGAACTGGGCGGTCTTATCGAGCGCAGTCGCAATCCCAAAGACCGTCGGCAGCTCACCATCCGCTTGACCGATGCGGGATGGGAAAAGGCCCGCGTTGAGCAGGCAGCCCGCATCCGCTTTAGAGAGCAGGCCTTTAGCGCGCTCACCCACGACGAGCGCGAGCAGCTCGCCGAAATGCTCGAGAAAATCCGTGTAACCTGGGAGGAACTGGATGATTAAAACCCTCATGGGAAGCATCCGCGACTATATGAAGGTCACCGTTGCCACGCCGCTGCTCGTGCTTGGCGAGGTGCTCTGCGAGATGCTGATTCCATTTATCACCGCCAACCTGATCGACGCCATCAAAGACGGCGCTACCGTAGCCGAGATGCTTCCCACCGCAGGCTTTTTGGTGCTCATCGCGCTGACGTCGCTTGCTTTTGGCGCCGCGGCCGGCGTCACCTGCAGCCATGCGAGCTGCGGGTTCGCCAAGAACCTGCGTCACGACCTGTTCTACAAGATCCAGACGTTCAGCTTTGCCAACATCGATGAGTTCTCGAGCTCCTCGCTCGTCACGCGCCTGACCACCGATATCAACAACGTGCAGCAGGCCTTTATGATGATCATCCGTATCGCCGTGCGCGCGCCGCTGGTATTGATCTTCGCCTTTACCATGGCATTTATCATGGGCGGCAGCGTCGCCATGGTCTACCTGGTCATCATTCCGCTGCTGGGCTTTGGGCTGTTCTTTATCATCTTTAAGGTGCGCCCCATCTTCTCGCGCGTGTTCCACAAGTACGACGCCCTTAACGAGTCCGTCGAGGAAAACGTCACCGGCATGCGCGTAGTTAAGAGCTATGTGCGCGAAGACTTTGAGAAGGAGAAGTTCGCGACCGCTGCGCGCGACGTCCAGATGGACTTCACCCGCGCCGAGAAGCTGCTTGCCTTTAACAACCCCATGATGAACATCTGCGTCAACGGCGCGTTTGTCGTCATCATCTACCTGGGCTCCAAGCTCATCATCACGAGCCAGGGCACGCTGTTCGACGTGGGCCAGCTCTCCTCGATCTTTACCTATGGCTTCCAAATCCTCATGAGTCTGATGCAGCTGTCGATGATCTTTGTCATGGTGACCATGGCCGACGAATCGGCGCACCGCATCACCGAGGTGCTGGCCGCCGAGCCCACGATCGCCGATCCCGCCGAGCCCGTGCTCGAGGTTGCCGACGGTTCCATCGACTTTGAACACGTGAGCTTTAAGTATTCCGCGCATGCGAAGCGCCAGGCGCTCGACGATATCGACCTGCACATTAAGAGCGGCGAGACCATCGGCATCATCGGCGGCACCGGCTCGGCCAAGTCCACGCTCGTAAACCTCATCGCCCGTCTGTACGACGCCACCGAAGGTACCGTGCGCGTGGGCGGCATAGACGTACGCGACTACAACTTGGACGCCCTGCGCCACCAAGTGGCCATGGTATTGCAGAAAAACGTGCTGTTTAGCGGCACGATTGCCGAGAACCTGCGTTGGGGCGACTCGAACGCCACCGACGAAGAGGTCCGCGAGGCCGCGCACCTGGCCTGCGCCGACGAGTTTGTCGACGGCTTCCCCAAGGGCTATGACACCTGGATCGAACAGGGCGGCTCCAATGTTTCCGGCGGCCAGAAGCAGCGCCTGTGCATTGCGCGTGCCCTGCTGCGTCGCCCCAAGATCTTGATCCTGGACGACTCCACGAGCGCCGTCGACACCAAGACCGACGCCAAGATTCGCGCAGGGCTGGCAAGCTATCTGCCCAACACGACCAAGCTCATCATCGCCCAGCGCATCAGCTCCGTACAGGATGCAGACCGCATCATCGTCATGGAGGGCGGCCGTATCGCGCAGATCGGCAACCATGATGAGTTGCTTAAGACGAGCGAGATCTACCGCGAGACCTTTACCTCGCAGAACAAGATGTCTGCCGAGGGCGAAGAGGCCGTCGAAGCCGACACCGAGGCATCCGCAACACAAGCTCAGACCCAGGAAGGAGGCGAGGCACATGAGTAAGGCAACGACCGCCGAGCGCGCGCTCAACCGCAAGGGTGGCACCATGTCGCGCCTCATCAAGACGCTCTTTGGCTTCTACCCCGTGCTTTTGCCCCTCGTCGTCGTCGGCGTGGTGCTCTGCGCCATCATCAACTCCATCGGCGCGACCTTCCTTCAGAGCGCCCTGCAGATTATTAGCGAATCGTGGCAGTCGGGCGATTGGGAAGCTGCACAGCCCAAGATCGCACAGCTCGTGACCACCCTCGCCTGCATCTACGGCGTCGGCATCCTGTCCTCGCTGTTCTGGAACCGCGCCATGGCCATCGTCACGCAGGGCTCGCTCGAGAAGCTGCGCGAGAAGATGTTCAACCGCATGCAGGACCTGCCGATTCGCTACTTCGACACGCATCAGCGCGGCGACATCATGAGCCACTACACCAACGACATCGACACGCTGCGCCAGATGATCAGCCAGTCGCTGCCCAACCTGCTCATGACGACCATCGTCATCGTCACGGTGTTCTTTATCATGCTGTACTACAGCGTTTGGATGTGCCTGGTCATTGTGGCAGGCGTCGCCTTTATGACCTTTATGACCAAGCTGCTCGGCTCCAACTCCGCGCGCTTCTTTATTGCGCAGCAGACCGAGCTCGGCGTTGTCGAGGGCCATATCGAGGAAGTCATGAACGGCCAGAAGGTCGTCAAGGCATTCTGCCACGAGTCTGCCGCCGAGGCCGATTTTGACGAGCGCAACGAAAAGCTCTTCGAGGTCTCGCAGAAGGCCAACATGTACGCCAACATCCTCATGCCCATCCTTATGAACCTGGGAAACCTGCTCTACGTGCTGGTCGCACTGGCAGGCGGCATTTTCCTGGCGCTGGGCATGCCCAACCTGAGCATCTCGGGCATGGCACTGTCCATCGCCGTCGTGGTGCCGTTCCTCAACATGACCAAGCAGTTCTGCGGACAGATCGGCCAGATCTCGCAGCAGATCAACGCCGTGGTCATGGGCCTCGCCGGCGCCGACCGTATCTTTGAGCTCATCGACGAGAAGCCCGAAGCCGACGAAGGCTATGTGACGCTCGTCAACGCTCAGGTGAACCCCGACACCTGGCAGCTCGAGGAGGCCGACCACCACACCGGCATGTGGGCGTGGAAACATCCGCACCACGCAACCGGCGAGATCGAGTACGTGCCGCTGCGCGGCGACCTGGTCATGGACAACGTCGACTTTGGCTACACGCCCGACCACGAGGTGTTGCACGGCGTGTCCGTGTTTGCCAAGCCGGGCCAGAAGGTCGCGTTTGTCGGCGCCACCGGTGCCGGTAAGACGACCATCACCAACCTCATCAACCGCTTCTACGACATCGCCGACGGCAAGATCCGCTACGACGGCATCAACGTCAACAAGATCCGCAAGGCCGATCTGCGCCGCTCGCTGGGCGTCGTGCTACAGGACGTGAACCTGTTCACCGGCACCGTGATGGATAACATCCGCTACGGCAACCTGGATGCGACCGACGAGGAGTGCATCGCAGCGGCAAAGCTCGCCGGCGCGGACGACTTTATCACCCGCCTGCCCGACGGCTACGACACCATGCTCACCGGCAACGGCGCACAGCTGTCGCAGGGCCAGCGCCAGCTGATTTCGATCGCACGCGCCGCCGTCGCCGATCCGCCGGCGATGATCCTGGACGAGGCCACGAGCTCCATCGACACCCGCACCGAGGCTATCGTGCAAGCCGGCATGGACAAGCTCATGGAAGGCCGCACGACGTTTGTCATCGCGCACCGCCTCTCCACCGTGCGCAACTCCGACGCGATCATCTGCCTGGACCACGGCCGCATCATCGAGCGCGGCAACCACGACGAGCTGATCGCCAAGCGCGGATACTACTATCAGCTCTATACCGGAGCGTTTGAGCTGGAGTAGTTCGGCTCGCCGAGATGGCCGATTTGCCGCTCATTCGTCGGGCATGACCCCAAGGTCAATGCCCGCCTCTTTCGGGGCAAATCGACTCATCTCAACGACCCAAACACAATGCACCGCAACGAATAAAGCCTCCGCAGCCACACGAGCTGCGGAGGCTTTTCTATACCCTCTGTTACAGGCTTACCGTTCCTCGCGTTGCGGCCCGGCTGCCTCGGCTGTCTTTACGCGATTCTTGTCGATGTACATGTTTTTGTCGGCCTGGGAAAAGAGCTCGCGCATCGTAGGCGGTTCATCAAAATCACTGGAAAGCGCGTAGCCCACCGCATAGCTGATGGGCATGTCGGGGTGAGCCTCGGAATACTCGTTCACGTTCGCACGAACCCGAGCGAGACAGGACTCCACGGCAGCTCGATCGGCATCCCGCAGCACCGCGATAAACTCATCGCCGCCGTCGCGGCCCACAAAGCAGGTCTCGGACGCCACGCACCCCAGCTGCTGGGCAAAAGAACGGATGTATTCGTCGCCCTTCTCGTGGCCGAAGTTGTTATTGACCGTATGCAGATTGTTAAGGTCGAAGACGCACACCGCAACGGGCGCCTCCGCGGAGACAGGCCGCTCCTGCCCTAAGATCTCCTCGCACTTGTTCTTGTTGGGCAGTCCCGTGGCTTCGTCGAGATAGACTTTGTTTTGCAGCTCGCGATTGAGCGCGGCAGTTCGCACCGCGCGAACAAGTTCGACCGCAAAGGTCGCCACCAAGCCCACGATGTCGATGATCACCAAGCCCTCGAGATAGTTGAGCGCCGACGCCTTCTCCTGAGAGTAGTCCTCTGCGAGTCGCGTAGCATCGTCGCAAATGCCAAAGAACTCCTCGCTCATCGCGATGATATCGGTGCTCTCGTAGCCGACTTCGCGCACGCGGCTAATCTCGGCGCAAAGCTCATCATAATAATTTGCAAGCTCGGTCATCTTTGCCTGATACTCGTCGTCGTCAAGACGGACGAGGTTGAGGTCGTCACTTCCGTAACGCAAACCGTTGATGTATGAATCCACGGCTTTGAGCAGGTCATCTTGAGGCTGGCCCGCGTCCTCGAGCTTAACGATTCGCTGCGTAGTACCGCGCACCAGACCGGCGTAGTTGACCACGCGCGCCGTGCCCTGGATATCGGAGACGAGCAGCATAACATTAATGAAGAAGAAGATGAGAACTGCCGTGAGCACCATCATGAGCAGGCGCATCGCCCGACTGGCTTTCTTGGCGACAGAAGTATTCACAAGTTCACTCCTCAAATGACAAAAGTGCAGGTAGCACACAGTGTGCTGAAATTCACGTGAGGTCAACTCTACCAGATGATTTTTCTAGGACGGGGATTAAAGAATCATCGACACGATAGCTATTTGAGAAGTTGTGCCATGGCGTTGACGAATTTTTGGACTTGGAGGGTGGGCTCGAGCGGGTAGTGCAGAAAGACCGGCACCTCGCGGCCGCACAGGAACGGTACGCCCACAAAGGCCGGGTGCACCCCCGACCATGCGCCGCAGGTGAGCACCGCGTCGCCCTTTTCCTCCGCCTCGTTAAAGAGCGCAAAGTCGAAGCTATCCACATCGATCACGTCCACGCCGCCGTCGGCCAACAGGTCGATGCGCAGGCTGTCCATGGCATCGTTGCCGTGACGCAGCACGCGCAGACGCATGCCCTCCAAGTCGGCAACCGTGATGCGATTCTTGCGCGCCAACGTACTCGTGCGCGGCAGGTCGATATAAAACGGCACGTTAACGATGCGGAGCTTTTGGCAGGCGTCGCCCCAGCGTGGGGTAGAAAAACTCGACTGCACCACATCGACCTCGCGGCCCAAGCTGCGCATGACGGTCTCGCGCTCGTCGTAGAGGTCGCTTACCGGCACAATCTCAAATCGCAGCGACGGCTCCAGATCGTGGATGCCCGTCCACATCGAAAGCGTTTGGCGCCCCGGGCACATCATCGACACACCCAGGCGCACGGCACCGCCATCGCCCGCCGCGCGTCGGGCGCGGCGCAGCGCGTCCTCGGACTGCCGCATGATCGAGCGCGCGTCATCCACCAGCAGAGCGCCCGCCGGCGTCACCTTAACACCCGAATGCGAGCGCTCGAACAACGTGATACCAAATTCGGCCTCAAATCCCGACACCTGTTTGACGAGCGCCGGGGTCGACACGCGCAATTTTGCCGCCGCACGCGAGAAGCTTCCCAGCTCCGCGGCGGCCGATATGGCCTCAAGTCGTCGATCGTACACGTCAATCTCCCGTTTTCGCGCCCGTGGCCACATGGTGCCATAGGGGGTTGTTTTCGCAGGTCACGCGCTCAATTGAGAATAAACTGCATCGCACAGTGTAAACCTACGATTAACGCCATTCTAACAAATATGCAATTCACCTGCGCAAATGCAAAGCATACGATAACCAGCAAAAACCACGTGGGTCGGTTAACGGGAGCGACCCACCGGGAGGCACAAGAAGGGAAGTTCCTATGAGCAACTGGCTTAAGCTCGAGGGCGATGTCTGCGCCGTGACTGGCGCGCTCGGCGGTATGGGCGTCGAGATTTGCCGCGAGTTCGCCCGCAACGGCGCCAACGTCGTCCTGCTCGACCTGGACGAGGAGAAGGTCAAGGCTGCTGCCGCCGACCTCGCTGCCGAGTTTGGCATCCACGCCGAGGGTTACAAGATGAACGCCACCGACGAGGCCGAGGTTCAGGCCGCCGTCGACGCCACCATCGCCGACTTCGGTCGCGTCGACGTCCTCGTCAACACCGCCGGTATCCTGCGCTTCGCCGCCATGGAGGACCTGCCGCTCTCCGACTGGAATGAGGTCATCAACGTCAACCTCACCGGCTACTTCATCACCTCGCAGCGCTTTGGTCGCGAGATGATCAAGGCCGGCCAGGGCCGCCTGGTGCACATCTCGACCGTCGCCAGCCACTCCCCCGAGACGTTCTCGGGCGTGTACAGCTCCACCAAGGCGGGCGTCAACATGATGTCCAAGATGCTGGCTGCCGAGTGGGGCCCCTACGGCGTGCGCTCCAACTGCGTCGAGCCTTGCTTCGTTAAGACCCCGATGTCAGCCAACTTCTACGCCGATCCCGAGGTCGAAAAGAGCCGCAGCCGTCTGATCGCCACGCGTCGCATCGGCGAGGTCAGCGATATCGCCAACGCCGTCATGTTCCTGGCGTCCAAGCGCTCGGACTTTACCACCGGCGACGCCATCAAGGTCGATGGCGGCTTCTCCAATATGATGGGCGACCTCACCGCCAAGCCCGGCGGCCGTCGCGCCTATGCCGACAACTACCTTAAGAACAAGGGTGTCGAGCTCTGGTCCGATGAGTCCGGCGTCGCCAAGCCGACCGACCAGTAAACCAACCTGACAGGGAGGGCCCGCGGATACGCCCGCTCCTCCCCCGTATCGATTAGAAAGAGTCAAATGGCTTCCAGCAACTCCAACAAGGGTCGCGCCGTCGTGCTTTCCGCCGCGTGCGTCACCATGTTCTTTATCAGCTCCATCGCGCTGTATTCCGTCGTGAGCAAGAATCTGCTCGCCGTCTACCCCGAGTGGTCGAGCGCCCTTACCTGGGCTTTTCCCGTCTTCCAGACCATCATGGCCGTGACGGGCATCTTCGCCGGCCGCATCTCCGATAAGATCGGCCCGCGCAACGTCGTTATCGCCGCCGCCGTGTGCTACGGCATGGGCTGGTTCATGTCCGGCACCGTCACCGAGCCGTGGCAGTTCTACCTGTGGTTCTCGCTCGTCGCCGCCATCGGCAACGGCCTGGGCTACAACCCCGCGCTCACCACCGGTCAAAAGTGGTTCATCGACAAGAAGGGTCTCGCCTCCGGCATCACCCTGGCCGCTTCGACCGCCGGTCCCGCCGTGCTGTCCCCGGTGCTCGCCTCGCTGCTCATCCCGAGCCTGGGCATCTTTGGCGCCCTTAAGGCGCTCGGCGTCATCTTCTTTGTGATGATCGCCGCCTCCGCCCTATTCCTGAAGGCCCCCGAGGCCGGCTGGCTGCCCGAGGGCTTCGAGGCCCCCAAGGGTGGCGCACATGCCGGCATCTTCGGCGACCTCACCCCGGGCGAGATGGTCAAGACCCCGCGCTTCTGGGTCCTCATCGTCACCTTCGCCTTTGCCGCCACCGCGGGCACCCTGCTCGTGGGCAAGGTTGCCTCCATCGCCGCCGTCCAGCTCTTCGCCGATCCCACGAGCGCCGCGGCCGTCGCGCTCGGCGGTGTGGTGGTCTCCGTCAACACCTGCGCCAACCTGGTCGGCCGCCTGTCCTTTGGCCAGATCATCGACAAGCTCGGCGCCTATAAGTCGCTGCTCATCAGCCTTGTCGTCACCATCGTCGCACTCGTCATCATGTCGATGAGCTTTACGCAGGCCATGTTCTTTGTGGCGCTCGCCCTGCTTGGCTTTAGCTTTGGCGCCCTGCTCGTCATCTACCCGCCGCTCACCGGTGGCGCCTTTGGTACCAGCAACATCGGCGTCAACTACGGCATCATGTTTTTGGGTTATGCCGCTTCCACCTGGATCAGCCAGCCCATCACCGCCGTGCTGTATCACGCCGAGGCCGGCAGCGCCGCCTACCAGCAGTCCTTCTACGGCGCCATTGTGATCGCCGCCATCGCCGTCGTGCTCACCGTCTACATGATGGTCTCCGACAGCAAGAAGAAGTCCGCCTAGTTTTACCGATGCGACAAAGGGACAGTCCCTTTGTCGCATTCCACCGGTCACCAGTATTAAGGAGTCGAAATGTCTGAGCTCAACCCCGTCCGCATTGCCGTTATCGGCGCCGGCGCCATGGGCCGCAACCACATCCGCTTTGTCACCGAGGAGCCCGAGGCCGAGCTCGTCGCCATCGCCGACGCCTTTGAGGGCGCCCGCGCCACGGCTGAGGCCGCCGGCGTGCCATTCTTCACCGATCCCGCCCAGATGATGGACGAGGTTAAGCCCGAGGCCGTCATCATCGCCACGCCCAACGACCTGCACCTGGGCGTTGCCCGCGAGGCTGTGAAGCGCAATATCGTGCCGCTGGTCGAAAAGCCGATCTCCAACGACCTGGAGGATGCCCAGGCTTTCGCTGCCGAGGCCGAGACCGCCGGTGTGCCCGTGCTCGTGGGTCAGCACCGTCGCCACAACCCCTTCGTCAACAAGGCCAAGGAGATCATCGAGTCCGGCGAGCTGGGCAAGCTCACCGTGTCGAGCTTCCACTACATGATCTATAAGAATGACGAGTATTTCGATGTCGAGTGGCGCCGCAAGAAGGGTGCCGGCCCGATCCTGGTCAACCTGGTGCACGACGTCGACCTGCTCCGCTACCTGCTGGGCGAGCCCGTTGCCGTCCAGGGCATGCAGTCCAGCGCCGCCCGCGGTTTTGAGACCGAGGACTCCGCCGTGGTCAACGTCCGTTTTGCCGACGGCGCGCTCGCGAGCATGACCATCTCTGACGCCACCGCCAGCCCCTGGAACTGGGAGGCGACCGCTCGCGAGGATCCGCAGTACCGCCCCTTCGACGCCGACGCCTACTTTATCGGCGGCACCAAGGGCGCCCTTTCGCTGCCCCGCCTGCACCAGTTCTCCTACGACGGCGCCTCTAACTGGCACAAGCCGCTGCAGATGGAGATTCCGGCCGTCGACCCGGCACTGCCGCACAAGATGCAGCTCAAGCACTTTGTGAAGGTTGTCCGCCGCGAGGTCGAGCCCGTCGTGACCCCCGCCGATAACGTCAAGACGCTCACGCTTCTCAACGCCATCAAGGAGGCCGCCGAGACCGGCCAGCTCGTTGAGCTGTAATGCCTTAAGAGCGGGCCGCGGCAAACTCCCCGCCGAGCGCCTCGGCCCGCCACCAACAAGCCCCTCTTCTTTGCCCCGCGAGCAGCCTCCTGCCCGCGGGGCATTTTGCTACCTTGCCGATGATTTTTCTGGGGCGGGGGCTATTTTGCACCTCGGCTTGATTCGTTCGCCACGAAATGGGCCTATCTACTACGTTTAACCGACCACCCTTAACCATACGGAATTTCGCGAAATAAAAACCGCAGGTAGACGGCTTGCGTATTTTCGGAAAACCGGGGGATGGTCGACCCATACGGTTCAAACGTAGTAGATAGACCGTTTTCGTGGCGCGGCCCCAAAAACAGTCTTTTGGGACGGGTGGTATCCTTGGTAGCCCTGTGCTGCAAACGCACCTTAAACGCAAGGAGTCCCATGGATCTTATCGCCCAGCTCGCCCGCGAGCTCAACCTTAAGGCCGTCAACATCGAGGCAGCCGTCAAGCTCATCGACGAGGGCAACACCATCCCCTTTATCTCGCGCTACCGCAAAGAAGCCACGGGCGGCATGGACGACGTTGCCCTGCGCGCGCTCGACGAGCGCCTGTCCTACCTGCGCAATCTTGAGCAACGTAAAGAGGACGTCATTCTGCTCATCGACGCCCAGGGCAAGCTCACGCCCGAGCTCGAGCAACAGATTCGCGAGGCCACGCAGCTCCAGCGTGTCGAGGACCTCTACAAGCCCTACCGCAAAAAGCGCATGACCCGCGCGCAGAAGGCCCGCGAGGCAGGCCTGGAGCCACTCGCCAACATGATCATCATGCAGGCTTCGGCCAAGGGCAGCGCACTCGACGCCGCCGCGGCATACGTCAACGAGAAAGCCGGCTTCGACACGCCCGAAAAGGCGCTCGCCGGGGCGGCGGACATCGTGGCCGAGACGGTGGCCGAGGACCCCGAGAACGTCGCCGACCTGCGCGCCTTTACGCAGAACACCGCCGATATCGTCGTCGAAGCCACAGACCCCGCCGAGAAGACCCCCTACGAGCCCTACTACAACTTTGACGAGCCGCTGCGCCGTATACCCAACCACCGCGTGCTGGCTATCGACCGCGGCGAGCGCGAGGGCAAGCTCCGCGTGCGCGTGAACGTCGACGGCGCCGCCGCCACGGCACGCCTCGGCAGCCGTTGGCCCCGACGCCAGGGCGTATTCGCGCCCGTCTTCGATGCCGCCATCGCCGACGGCTACAAGCGCCTCATGGCTCCCTCGCTGGAGCGCGAGGCCCGCGCCAAACTCACCGTTCGCGCCCAGACCGAGGCCATCAACGTCTTTGCCAAGAACCTTGAGGGCTTGCTCTCGGCACGCCCCGTGCGCGGCGCCCGCGTGCTCGCGCTCGATCCGGGCTACCGCACCGGCTGCAAGGTCGCCGTCATGGACGAGACCGGCAAGCTACTCGACCACGGCGTGGTCTACCCCACCAAGCCGCGCCACGACGTCGCCGGCACCAAGCGCGAGCTTGCCCGCCTCGTCAAGAAGGACGGCGTCAACACCATCGTCATCGGCAACGGCACCGCCAGCCGCGAGACCGAGGAAGTCGTCTCGGAGTTCATTGCCGAGCAGGCGCCCAGCCTTCGCTACACCATCGTCAACGAGGCCGGCGCGTCGGTGTACTCCGCCTCCGAGCTCGCCAGCCAGGAATATCCCGACCTGGACGTCACCGTGCGTGGCGCCATGAGCCTGGGCCGCCGCCTGCAAGACCCACTGGCAGAGCTCGTCAAGATTCCGCCCCAGTCCATCGGCGTTGGCCAATACCAGCACGACCTTGACCAGGCCGAACTCTCGCGCACCCTGGGCCACGTGGTGGAAGACGTCGTCAACCGCGTGGGCGTCGACGTCAACACCGCGAGCGCGAGCCTGTTGGGATACGTATCGGGTATTACGCCGAGCGTGGCCAAAAACATCGTGGCCTACCGCGAGGAAAACGGCGCCTTTACCGATCGCCGCCAGCTTAAGAAGGTCCCCAAGCTGGGACCCAAGGCATACCTGAACGCCGCGGGTTTCCTGCGCATTAGCGGCGGCAAGAACCCACTCGACGCGACAAGCGTCCACCCCGAGAGCTACGAGGTAGCCACGGCCGTCCTGGAGCGCGCCGGCGTTGCGGCAAGCGAGCTCAGCCGCGGCGGCGTGCCCGACATCGAGCGCCGCCTGGGCAGTATCTCGGCGCTGGCAAGCGACCTGGACTGCGGCACCCTGACGCTCATCGACATCGTCAACGAGCTCAAAAAGCCCGGCCGCGACCCGCGCGACGACGCGCCCGAGGTGGTCTTTAGCCGCTCAGCGCTTTCCATCGACGACCTGGAGCCCGGCATGGAGCTCAAGGGCACGGTGCGCAACGTCGTCGACTTTGGCGCGTTCGTCGACGTGGGCGTGCACCAGGACGGCCTCGTGCACATCTCCAAGCTGGCTAACCGCTTCGTCAAGCACCCGAGTGATGTCGTGCGCGTCGGCGACACGGTGAAGGTGTGGGTCGAGAAGGTCGACCGCGACCGCAAGAAGATCTCGCTCACCATGGTGCAGGGGAAGTAGACCGCAAAAGCAAGGGTCCCCCCTCTCGCGACGTGCAAAATCGCGAGTATTCTGCAATTTCCGCCGTTCCGAACGCCCCACAGAGACAATAACGCCAAAAACAGCCCCCGTTTTAGCGACATTAGAGCCAGAACGGGGGCTGTTCCGTGCTTCACCCAACTGGTAAAAGCCTTTACCTTGCTGAATACTCTCAATTTTGCACGGCGCAGGCAGGGGCACCTTTGTCCACGGCAGGATATGGAAGCCTATCGCCAACCTACCGGCAAGCTCGTGCCGGCAGCCCCGGCCTTTCCTTTGCCTAGCACGACCCTCGCGAAGCGCGTGAGCGATAGGGAAAGGAAAGGTCGGGGCGAACAGCCCGCGGCGTAGCCAGTGTTCGCGTTACGGCAGGATATGGAAGCCCAAAGCGGCGATATCCTTGGCAAAGCCGCGCACGGTGTCGAGCGAGACCTCGTACGGGTCGCGACCGATGTTCTTGCGCTTGGCCAGAATGCTGTTGGGCACCGTAATGATCTGGCAACCGCAGGCTTCTGCCTGGTAAATATTGATAAGCTCGCGCGTGGACGCCCACAGGACCTCGCAGTTGGGCTTGGCGGCGGCCTTCTTGACCGACTCCGTCATAAACGGAATGGGGTCGACGCCGGTATCGGCAATACGGCCGGCAAAGAGCGAGATAATGGACGGCGTCTCGGTGTCAACGGCCTCGACCATCTCATCGACCTGCTTAGGCGTAAAGATGGTAGTGACGTTGACCTTGATGCCGTCGGCGGAAAGCTTGCGGACAAGCTCGGCGGTGGACTCGCCCTTGGTGGTCACGCACGGAATCTTGACGTAGACGTTCTCGGCCCAGGTAGCGATCTCGCGGGCCTCGACCTCCATGGTCTCGACGTCGTCGGCAAAGACCTCAAACGAGACGGACACATCGGTGATATGGGCCAGGACCTCCTTGGCAAACGCGCGGTAATCCGTCACGCCGCCCTTCTTCATAAGGGACGGGTTGGTCGTGAAACCCTGAACGTTGCCGTTCTCGTACATGTCGAGCATGCCCTCGAGGTTTGCACCGTCAGCGAACACCTTGATTGCCATCTGCCTGATTCCTTTCGTTAGCATACGGCCGATAAACTGCTAAACACTTTACCTACGTTTATCAAGGCGTGAGCTGCGGTTTTTTATCTTCTCGGCGAACGGTATAAACACCTCAGTGTTTGGATTGATAAATCGATTGAGCATGCAAAAGCAAAGAGTCGCAGTTTGAGCAAACGTCAGAACGCGGGATTCATTAGATGAGGCCGAAATGCTGCATCGCTGTGACGGTGCCGTCGTGTGCGACATCATCAGTCACGTAGTCGGCGAGCGCCTTGACCTCGGGCATAGCGTTGCCCATGGCCACGGCCGTCTCGACAGCGGCGAGCATACCCAGATCGTTGCCGGAATCGCCAAAGCCAAAGGTGCGCGCGTTGCCGGTGCGACCCAGGTATTCCAGCGCTCGCGCCACGCCCACGCCCTTGTCAATGCCCTTGGGGCTCAGCTCGCGATTCTGGCCACCGGTGTTGCACAGCTCAAACTCGCGATCGATAAAGCCGTCATCGTTGGCTACGCGAGCCAGGTAGCTCGCGACGATGCACACCTTGCCCACGCGCAGACGGCCGTCGACGCGCATTTCCTCGGTGCTGTGCACCACAGAAGTGCCGATCAGAGACGACTGCTCAACACCCGCGGGTTCCAGGGCAAAAGTAGCCACGTTGGTCTCGAAAAAGGCCTCAATCCCCGCCGCGGCCATACGGCGCGCAAGCTCCTCGATAACGTCCTCGTCAAAGCAGTCCTCATGCACCACGCGGCCCTCGACCTCGAGCGTCGCTCCCGCCATGGCAACGACACCCGCCGGGTTCAGCGCGCGCAGGCCATCGGCAATCAGCCACAAGGGACGACCCGTGCAGATAAATGCCTTGTGCCCTGCGTCACGCAGGCGATGAAACGCCTCGACGACCGCCTGCGAGGGGCGAACCGCCGAAAAGTCCTTGTCGGTCATGTTGTCGGGATCGAACGACGTCAGCGTGCCGTCCACGTCAAAAAAGAGCACGGCGGAATCGGGGCACGCATCAATCATATGGGTTCCTTTCGGGGGCGAGAGTAAACGAAGCATCCATCATATAATGGAGCGACGCAACCAGAGAGGTCACCCATGGAATTTTACGCAAGCTGCCCCGAGGGCTTTGAGTCCGCACTCGCCGATGAGCTTAAACGCCTCGGGCTTTCGCATGTTCGCCGGCTGAAGGGCCGCGCTACATTTGAGGGCGAGCTCGAAGAAGGCTACCGCGCCTGTCTGTGGTCGCGCCTGGCGAGCCGTGTGTTCGTGGTACTCGGGCGCTTTGAGGCGCAGGATGCCGATGAACTGTACGACAGCGTTTACGACATCGCCTGGGAGACCATCATCCGCCCCGGCGCCACCATCGCCATCACCGCCCGCGGCGTGACCGAGCAGCTGCGCAACACGCGCTTCTCGGCCCTGCGCGCCAAGGACGCGCTGTGCGACCGTCTGGCCGAGACCACGGGCCGTCGCGCCGACGTCGATGCCGCCGACCCCGATGTTCACCTACTGCTTTCGCTGCGTCAGCGCCGCGCGAGCATCAGCCTGGACCTTTCGGGCGACCCGCTGTTCAAACGCCTGCCACCCGCAGCGACCCGCGCCGGCGAGGGCGCGCACGTGCTGCGCCCCGACTACGCCGCCCTGGTGCTGGCGCAGGTCGGCTGGACCGCACTGTGCGAGCGCGAGTTGACGGTCGACGATTACGAGAACGAAGCCCTTCCCACGCTGATCGATGCCTCGTGCGCCGGCGGCGGTCTGCTGCTGGAAGCAGTGAACATTCTGACCGATCGCGCCCCGGGCGCCGCACGCGAGCGCTGGGGCTTTGAGGGCTGGCAGCTGCACGACGCCGCCCTGTGGGAGCAGCTGCTTGCCGAGGCGCGCGAGCGCGAGGCGGCAGCGCGCGAGCGGCAGGCGCGCATCGTGGCCGCAGGCATCGACCCTGCCGCCCGCAAGACCGCCGAGCGCATGGTTAAGTGTGCCGGCTACAAGCGCTTTGTCGACTTTTGTGCCGCCAAGCCCGCCACCGTGCTGGACCATGCGGGCGCCGTCGCCGGTGCCGCCGTGGTCGCAGACACCACCGAGACCCCGCTTTCGCTCATGCACGACGCCATGACGCTGGTCGGCGAGCTGCGCCGCGCGCCCGAGCTCGCTTCGGCACCGGTCGCCGCACTCACCCGCGATGGCCTTATGGCCCGTGCGCTCCATGCCGAGCCCGCGCGCTCCATCGCCGTCATGCCCAATAACGAGGAGGCGGCTATTGAGGTTTGGCCTTCGCTCGACCACGCCGCCGCAGCGTTTGAGGCTGCGACCAGTGCGGACGCCGAGGCCGAGGTTGCGGATGCCAACGAAGCCAACGACGAAGCCGCCGCTTCCTCCATGCCCGAACCTACCGCCACGCTCGACTTGGGCGACGGCAAGCCGCTGCCCGTGCTCATCCCCGAGTCCGAGCAGTTCGCCAACCGCCTGCGCAAGAATGCCCGTCTGCGCCGCAAGTGGGCAAAGCGCGAGGGCGTGAGCTGCTACCGCGTCTACGATGCCGACCTGCCCGACTACTCCGCCGCCATCGACCTATACGAGGGCTGCCCGCAGACGCCGGGCCGCTGGCTCGTCATCGCCGAATACGCCGCACCTAAGACCATCGACCCCGCGCTAGCCCAGGCCCGCATGCTCGACATCTTGGCCATCGCGCCGCGTATCCTTGATGTTCCAGCCGAGCACGTGCACGCCAAGGCCCGCATGCGTTCGCGCGGCGGCTCGCAGTACGGCAAGCAGGGCGCCGGCAAGGGCGGCTCGGGCGAGCGCGCCAACATCGCGCGCCGTCGTCTGCCGCTCATCGAAGAGGGCGGACTCACCTTTGCCGTCAACTTTGACGACTATTTGGATGTGGGCATCTTCCTGGATCATCGCGTCACCCGCAACCTGGTGCGCGAGCACGCCAAACAGGCGCGCCGCTTCCTCAACCTGTTCGCCTACACCGGCACCGCCACCTGCTATGCGGCCGACGGCGGCGTCGAGGAAACCGTGACAGTCGACCTTTCCAACACCTACCTGGACTGGGCCGAGCGCAATATGCGCCAGAACGGCTTTGTTGGTCCGCAGCATCATTTTGTGCGCGACGACGTGCTCGCCTGGATTCGCGACCAGCGCCAGACGCGCAACCGCTGGGACCTGATCTTTGTCGACCCGCCCACGTTCTCGAACTCGTCAAAGATGGGCCGCCGTACCTGGGATGTCCAGCGCGACCATGTTGAGCTTTTGGCCGGCGTGTCGCGCCTGCTCGCACAGGGCGGACATGCCATCTTTAGCTGCAACCTGCGCGGCTTCCGCCCCGAAACGCGCAAGCTCGCGCGCGCGGGCGTCGTGCTGGAGGACATTACGACGCAGACCATTCCCGAGGACTTCGCGCGCAACCAGAAGGTGCACCACTGCTATATCGTGCGCCGCCTGCCCATCGAGAACGCCATGGCCGAGGTAGGCTTTAGCGCCGAGGAGATTGCCGAGCGAACCGAGGAGCTGCGCAACCCCGAGGCCCGCAAGCCTCGCGCGGCAGCGCCCGCGCACGCGCAGGCAGGCGACCAGGGGCCGCACGGCAACGGCAAGTCCAACTTTGCTGGCAAACCCTCCCCTGCCGGCAAGTCCAAAAAGAAGAAGTTCTACGCCAGCAAGCCCAAGGGCAAATAGACAACGTTGCGGTGGAATACGGACTGTTTTGCCTGGAATTAGGCAAATTTAGACCGTATTTCACCGCAACTCATATTGGGATGGCGGGCGCCGTCCTACCCTTGGGTGACCAGGCGATAGCCGATACCCACGTGTGTCTGGATATAGCGCGGATGCGCGGGGTCGGACTCGATCTTCTTGCGCAGCGTGCCCATAAAGACGCGCAGGCTCGCCAGGTCGCTCTTAGTTGCCGTGCCCCAAATCTCGTGCAGGATAAACTGGTGCGTCAGTACCTTGTCGGCGTTATGCGCCAGCAGGCACAGGAGCTTATACTCGATCGGCGTCAGATGCAGTTCCTCGCCATCCATCGTGGCGATGCCGGCATCAAAATCGATATGCAGCTCACCGGTATCGAACGAGCCCTCGGAGACAACGCCGCCCGTCTGCGCATACGAAAGGCGCCTGAGCGTCGTGCGAATGCGCGCGAGCAGTTCCTCGACCGAAAACGGCTTGGTCAGATAGTCGTCGGCACCGGCATCGAGCGCGCGGATTTTGTCCGCGTCCTCGCTGCGCGCCGAGACCACGATGATCGGCATGCCCGACCACGTGCGCACCGACTCCACCACCTTGACGCCGTCCATATCGGGCAGACCAAGATCGAGCAGCACAATGCTCGGTGCCTGCGATGAGGCAGCGGCAATGGCGGCATGGGCAGTCTCAACGGCCATATGGCGCAAGCCGTGCGTCTCGAGCGCGGCAACGATAAGGTTGCGGACAGCGGGGTCGTCCTCAACGACCAAGATGAGCGGTTTTACGGCAGAGTTCGGCACGGCGCTACTCCTTATCAAACGAAACGTCGGCGGCGGGAAGTTCAATCGTAAAGACCGAACCGTGCGGGTCCGCCGCGGCAACCTCTATGCTACCGCCATGTGCCAGCGCAATGGAGCGGCAGAGCGAAAGACCCAAGCCCACGCTGCGGTGGCTGTCGGCCAAACCGTGGTTGGCGGTATAGAACGACTCAAAGATCCGCTCGCGATCCTCGGGTGCGATGCCCGGGCCGTCATCGGCCACCGAGCACGCCACGCGTCCATCGTCGACGCTAATCGAAATCATGATATGCGAGCCCGCGGGCGTATAGGTGATGGCGTTGTTCACCAGATTGACCACCAGCTGCACCATCAGGCGCGCATCGACGTTGACGAGCGCCGGCTCATCGCACGCCACCACCTTAAGGTCGTGCTCGCGCACGGCAGGGTTCACGTGGCGCAGCGCCTCCTCGACGATATCGTCCATGAGCTCGAGCGTGGTCGACAGGCGCATACCGTCACCCTCGAGCTTGGTGATGGCGAGCAGATTCTCGACGGTGGCGTTGAGCCACAGCGCATCCGAGCGAATGGATAGAAGCAGGCCGCGGCGCGTCTGGGCATCGAGCACCGCGGTGCCGGTCGAGCCCTGATCGAGCAGCACGTCGGCATTACCCGAAATACTGGTAAGCGGCGTGCGCAGATCATGCGAGATGGAGCGCAGCAGGTTGGCGCGCAGCTGTTCGTTTTTGGCGAGCACCGCCGCTTCCTCGCGGGCCTCCATGGCGCGGGCGCGGTCGAGCGCCAGCTCGCCTTCGCTCACGATGGCATCGGCAAGCGTCCGCTCCTCATGCGTCAGCACGTCGGGCTCGGCAACGATAGCCAGCACGCCCACCACCGAGGCGGGGTCGCCCGAGCGCGCGAAGCCGTCGCCTGTGCGAACCGTCAGGTAGATGCCATAAAACGCCGAGCCGCCATAGGTGGCATCGAGCGGCGTTCCCACATAGGCGGACGCCGAGAGCCGCGGCGGCATCTGCGGCGCCAGTTCGTGCACCGGTGCGGCATCGCCCACGGCCGTGTATGTCGCACGCGGCAGCAGGTCATCGCCCTCGGCGTCGGCGCTGTACCACACGACCGGACAGCCCGAAAGACGTGCCAGCTGCGTTGCCATGGCATGGACAATCTGCTGCTGATCGGCGCACCGCTGCAGCATGCGGTTGGTCTCGAGCACCATATGCGTGCGGCGATCGCTGGCGGCAGCCTGTGCCAGGGCGCGGCGCAGGGCCAACGCAATCGAGCTCGACACAAGCGAGACCACGAACATGATGAAGAACATTCCGGGATAGACGCGGTCGATAAGCGACAGCGAGTAGCGCGGGTCGATAAACAAGAAGTTGTAGAGCGCCACGGCGGCAGCCGAGCTCAACAGGCAATACAGGCGACTCCAGGTAAAGAATGCGCACAGCTGAACGGCGAACACATAGACGATCATGATGCTCGGCGCGAGACCCGGATGGTCGAGCAGCGCGCCCACAATCGTCGCCGCGACCAGCAGCCCCACCGATACGCAGGCGTCATACAGAGGAGTGCGGCGCGTCAGCGTTGTGCGCCGCCACCAAAAGCTATCGGCAATATCGCCGTCCGTACGGACGTCCATCAGCGCCCCGCCCCTCTCTCAAAAACAAAAACCACCACAAAGGGACAGGTACCTTTGTGGTGGTTTCCCTTGTGGTGGTTCCAAGTGTATAGCCTTTGCAACCTGCGGTCGTTAGACAAACAGCACGTGCGCGAGCAGTGCGCACACGCACACCGCTCCAAATACCAGTGCCACGATCGAGATCACGCGGTCGGCCGTGTCCATGTTGGCGCGATTCGTAAAGAACCGATCTTCGGCGGCGTCGACGCGCGCCTCACGCACCATTTCGACCACCGCCTCGCGGCCATCGAGCGCCTTTGTATCCATGTTTGCCTCCCCGGCCTCAATCTTGTCCATCGAAAACCAGCTCCATACAGCCTGTCGGCGCCTACGGCCGCTCGTTGGGAGCCAGGCGCTGCATCTTATTCACGGCCTTGAACTTGGTGAACAGCGGCACGTACTCAAAGCTCACGTTGGAGTTCTCCAGGCCATACCAACGTGCGGGCGTGCCGGCGGCGCGGCGGATGATGTACTTGAGCGTGATGGCCGTACGCTCGCTCGGCTCCACATCGCTTTCGGGCGCCAGCAGCTTACGGATCAGGACGAACTTGAACGTACCGATGTTACCCGGATCCTTGTAGACCGAGTAGTCATGCGTCTGCGGCGGCAGCTCGCCGGTGGCAGCCAGGTCCTGAACAACCTGACGCAGGTAGGCATTGACGCGCTGATTGATCTTGTAGCCCAGGTACAGATGCACGCGGAACACGTAGTCGGTGCCGAACGTCTCGACCGAATAGGCAAAGGTGTGCGGTTCGTCCATAGTCTCGACATTTACAAACCACCAGGCGCGAGCGCGCTTGGGATGCTTGTCCAAGATCGAGTAGACGATATCGCGGTCGATGTAGTCGGTATGGGTGTCCTTGGTCAGGTACACGACGTTGTCGCTCATGCGCTCGTAACGGTCGTCGTCACGCAGGCGCTTGAGCTGCGGCAGGTAGCTGCGCAGCGGCAGCAGCGTAAACTGGCGCTGCTCGACCGCCGTGCCGTTGTACCAGCACACCATAATGCCCATGATGAGTGCAGCCATAAGGATGGTGAAGTAGCCGCCGTGGAAGAACTTGGTGAGCGAGCTCACAAAGAAGAAGCCTTCGAGCAAAAGGAAGAAGGCCGCGAAGATCCACGGAGCAACCTTGAGCTTGCGCTCCTCGTGCAGGTAGAAGAAGAGCAGTAGCGTGGTGCACATCATAGTCAGCGTGATGGCAAGGCCGTAGGCAGCTTCCATATGCGCCGAGTTCTGGAACAGCAGCACCACGATGACGCAGCCTACGAGCATGACGTTGTTGACCATGGGGATGTAGAGCTGGCCCTTGGTCTCGGCAGGGTAGAAGACCTGCATGTGCGGCATGAGGTCCAGGCGGCTGGCCTCGGACACCAGCGAGAATGCGCCGGTGATGAGCGCCTGCGAGGCAATGATGGCCGCGATGGTGGAAAGGCCTACGGCAAACGGGCGCAGGCCCGGGGCGAGCATCTGGTAGAACGGGTTGAGGTCGGCAATGCCCATGAGCTCGGGGTTGGCAGCGTTGTTCATAAGCCAAGCGCCCTGGCCCATATAGGAAAGCAGCAGGCAGCACTTAACGAACGGCCAGGTAGCGTAGATGTTGCCGCGGCCGACGTGGCCCATGTCGGAGTAGAGCGCCTCGGCACCGGTGGTGGCGAGGAAGCAACTGCCCAGAATCATGATGCCCGCGTGGTTGTTGGGGCTCAGCAAAAAGGCGATGCCGCGCACCGGGTTGAGGCACAGCAGCACGGCGGGGTGCTGGAAAACAAAGAACAGACCCGTGCCGCCCAGGAACAGGAACCACAGCGTCATGATGGGGCCAAAGGCGTGACCGATCTTGGC
>UQKV01000018.1 GCA_900541665.1 uncultured Collinsella sp. | reverse complement strand
TATTGGTATAGTTTGCTTGCAAATGAAGTTGTAATTGAAAGAAGTGGGGTTTCGGCCCCGCTTCTTTTTTGTATGGATGGAGGTGCCGCAATGGTCAAGACCAAGACCGAGCAGGCGATCATCGACGCGCTCGAGGCCGTCGCTCCCCAGCACGATGTCGACATTGTCGACGTTGAGCTCGTGGGCGCCACCAAGGCCCCCTGCGTGCGTGTGCGTATCGAGGGTGCCGAGGGTCAGAGCCTGTCGCTCAACGACGTCACGGCCAATACCAAGTGGGTCGGCGACGTGATCGAGGAGCTCGACCCCATTTCTTCGAGCTACACGCTCGAGGTTTCGAGCCCGGGTATGGCGCGCCCGCTGCGCCGCCCGCGCGACTTTGCCCGCTTTGTGGGCGAGGACTGCGAGCTCACCTCCATCGCCACCGAGGGCCGTCGCAAGTACTCCGGCAAGATTGCCGCCGCGACCGAGACGAACGTGACCCTCGAGCTCGAGGACGGCGAGTCCGTCACCCTCGATTTCTGTGATGTTAAAAAGTGCAAGTTGAAGCCCACCTACGACTTCAAGCCCGCGAAGGAAGGAAAGTAAGATGGCAGCATCCGACATGATGTCCGCTCTGATGGAGCTTTGCCAGGAGAAGCACATCGACCAGCTCTACCTGATCGACCGCCTGGAGCAGTCGCTCGCCAAGAGCTATGCCGAGATCCTGCATCTTGAGTGGGGCGCCAAGGTGACCATCGACCGCACCACCGGCAAGATCTACGTCTACCGCCTGGAGCCGATCGACGATTCCATGGACGAGGAGGGCAACTTCACCGAGTTCGAGGAGATCGACGTCACCCCCAAGAACACGAGCCGCATCGCTGCCCAGCACGCCAAGGCCGAGATCAACGCCATCGTGCGCAACTCCGCCCGCGAGCAGATCTACGAGGAGTTCTCCGGCCGTATCGGTGACCTCATCAGCGGTACCGTGCTGCAGTCCACGCCCGACTTCACGATCGTCAAGATCCGCGATGGCGTCGAGGCCGAGCTGCCGCATTTTGACCAGCGTCGTTACGAGAACGAGCGCAACGAGCGTCCGATGGGCGAGCGCTATCTGCACAACCAGCACATCAAGGCCGTGATCATCGACGTTCGCGACCCCAACTCCAACCTGCAGCCGGTTCGTGGCGAGCACAGCCGTCCGCCGATCGTCATCTCCCGCACCCATCCCGAGCTCATGCGTCGTCTGTTTGAGCAGGAGGTTCCCGAGATCTATGAGGGCACCGTCCAGATCAAGTCGATCGCCCGCGAGCCCGGCCAGCGCTCCAAGGTCGCCGTCCACTCGCTCGACGACCGCCTGGATCCCGTGGGCGCCTGCGTCGGCCCCAAGGGCAGCCGTGTTCGCGCTGTCGTGGGCGAGCTCCGCGGCGAGCGCGTCGACGTCATCCTGTGGGATGCCGATCCGGCCGTCTACGTCGCCAACGCCCTGTCGCCCGCCAAGGTCACCCGTGTCCTCATCGACGAGGAGAAGGCCTATGCCGGCGTCATTGTGCCCGACGACCAGCTTTCGCTCGCCATCGGCAAGGAGGGCCAGAACGCCCGCCTCGCCGCTCGCCTGACCGGCTGGCACATCGACATTAAGTCTGAGACCCTTGCTGCCGACATTCTCAAGAACGTCCCCGTTCACGAGGAGCCCGCCGCCGACCTGATCGGTGACGAGGAGGACGATGACGTCCGTCGCTGCGAGTACGTGTCCGAGGACGGCATCCAGTGCCGTAACCAGGCCCGTCCCGGCTCCCGTTTCTGCGGTGTCCACGACACCGACGCCTTCGATGATGCGGAGGACCTGATCTAGCGCGCGGTCGCGCCGGGCAGGTCCCGGCGCATCTCCCACGCTCGTTCAGTCTCTAGGCACCCAAGGTGCCAGAAAGGGTAGGTGAAGTCATATGGCAAAAGTCCGTGTGTCCACCCTGGCCAAAGAGTTCGGCATGACCTCCAAGGAACTGATGGGTCATCTCGCCGAAATGAAGATTCCCGCTAAGTCCGCTTCCTCCACCCTGGAGGACGCCTACGTTGCCATGGTCCGCAAGCAGCTCGCCTCGGTGATCGAGGCCCGCGCCCAGGAAGTCGAGGCCGCCAAGCAGGCCGAGGAGGAGGCAGCCGCCGCCGAGGAGGCAGCGCGCGCTGCCGAGGCCGAGCGCGAGCGCATCGCCGCCGAGAAGGCACGCGAGGAGGAGCGCCGCCAGTTCGCCGCCGCCCAGGCTGCCGAGGAGGCCGCCCGCGCCGAGGCCGAGGCCAAGAAGAAGGCCGAGCAGGAGCGCCTTGCCCGCGAGAAGGAGGAGGCTGCCCGCGAGGCTCAGCGCCGCGCCGTCCCCGCTTCCGACTCCGGTTCGCGCTTCCGTTCGCTGCTCGACCAGATCGCCGCACAGGAGACCGTGCTCAAGGAGAAGAAGGACGCCGAGGACAAGGCCAAGGCCGAGCGCGCCGCAGAGCGCGGTAACCGTCGTGGCGGCAACAACGACCGTCGCGGTGGCCGTCGTAACGATCGCAACGCCTCCGACAACAACTCCGATCGCAACGCCTCCGAGAGCCGTCCGCACAGCCATCGCACCAACGCCAGCAACAACGTCGCTGCCGGCATGGACTTCCCCAACCCCGACAAGCAGGGCAAGGGCAAGAAGCGCAAGGGCGGTCACGGCAACGATGAGGACCACTACAGCCGCATGGCTCGCGAGGCCGAGGAGTACAGCCGCGAGAAGGTGCTCGAGGAGGCTCGTGCTGCCGTCGAGGAGGCCTCTCGCGAGTCCACCGGTCGCCGCAAGAAGCGCAAGGAGAAGCGCGAGCGCGAGGCTGCTAAGGCTCAGGAGGAGCGCAAGATTGAGGAGGCGCTGGCCCAGGGCGTGAACCCCGAGGAACTCGACGCCATCAAGGTCTCCCAGGGCGTTACCGTCCAGGAGCTCGCCGAAGCGCTCGACGTTCCGGCCAACGACATCATCAAGCGCCTGTTCCTGCTGGGCACGCCGCTCACCATGACGCAGTCCATGTCCGACGACCTTGTCGAGCTCGTTGCCGACGACCTTGGCCGTCAGATCAAGATCATCACCCCCGAGGAGGAGAACACCTTCTCGTTTTACGACGATCCCGCCGACCTTAAGCCCCGCGCCCCGGTCGTCACCGTCATGGGTCACGTCGACCACGGCAAGACGTCGCTGCTCGACGCCATCCGTCACACCGGCGTCGCTGCCGGCGAGGCGGGCGGCATTACCCAGGCCATCGGCGCTTCGCAGGTCATGATCAACGATCGCAAGATCACCTTCATCGATACCCCGGGCCACGCTACCTTTACGGCTATGCGTGCCCGCGGCGCCAAGGTGACCGACATCGTCATCCTGATCGTGGCTGCCGACGACGGCGTCATGCCTCAGACCATCGAGTCGATCAACCACGCCAAGGCCGCCGGCGTACCCATCGTCGTTGCCGTCAACAAGATCGATAAGCCGGGCGCCAACCCCGACCGCGTGCGCCAGGAGCTCACCGAGTACGGCATCATCCCCGAGGAGTGGGGCGGACAGAACATGTTCGTCAACATCTCGGCCAAGCAGAAGATCGGTATCGACGACCTGCTCGAGACCGTGCTGCTCCAGGCCGACGTGCTCGAGCTCAAGGCCAACCCTGACACCTTTGCCTCCGGTAACGTCCTCGAGGCTAAGCTCGACAAGGGCCGCGGTTCGGTTGCCACGGTTCTCGTGACCCGCGGTACCCTGCACGTGGGCGATACGCTGGTCGCCGGCCTTACCTACGGCCGCGTCCGCGCCATGCTCGATCCCAAGGGCAACGCCGTCACCGAGGCCGGCCCCTCCGACGCCGTCGAGATCCTGGGCCTGCAGTCTGTGCCTAATGCCGGCGACGAGTTCCGCGTGTTCGAGGACGAGCGCGAGGCTCGCGCCCTGGCCGATGAGCGTTCGCTCAAGGCACGTATTGAGGAGCAGAGCCGCGTGAAGCACGTCACGCTCGAGAACCTCTTCGAGACCATCGCCGACGCCGAGGTTAAGGAGCTCAACCTGATCATCAAGGCCGACGTCCAGGGTTCCATCGAGGCCCTTCAGGACTCGCTCGACAAGATGGATCAGTCCGAGGTCCGTATCAACACGATTCACTCCGCCGTCGGTGCCATCAATGAGACCGACGTCGTCCTGGCCGACGCCTCCAACGCCATCATCATCGGCTTTGGCGTGCGTCCCGACGGCAAGGCCCGCTCCGCTGCCGAGCGCGAGGGTGTCGAGATCCGTTGCTACGACGTCATCTACAAGTGCCTCGAGGAGCTCGACGCTGCCCGCATCGGCATGCTCAAGCCCACCGAGGTCGAGGTCTCCACGGGTACCGCGACCGTCCTGGACACCTTCAAGGTGCCCAAAGTCGGTATCGCCGCCGGTGTCCGCGTGGAGGAGGGCGAGATCGCCGCGACCGATTCCGTGCGCCTGGTGCGTGACGGCATCGTGGTCTTCAACGGCAAGATCGCCTCGATGCGCCACTACAAGGACGAGGCCAAGAGCCTCAAGAGCGGTTCCGAGGGCGGCATTGGCCTGGAGAACTTCCAGGACATCAAGCCCGGCGACCAGATCGAGGGTTACCGCATCGACCAGGTTGCCCGTACCGAGTAGGGGGTAGCGCTATGAAGCAAACGCAGGCAACCCGCCGTTTGGGCGAGCAGCTTCGCGAGAAGCTCGGTTATATCCTGCTCTTTGAGGTTTCCGATCCGCGTCTCGACCTGGTCACCCTGACCGCGGTCGAGGTCGCGGTGGACCGTTCGTTCGCGCGCGTGTACGTGTCGTGCGATGCGAGCCGCTACGATGAGGTCATGGAGGCGCTTGCCAGCGCCAAGGGCCGTATTCGCAGCCTGTTGGCTCGCTCGCTCGATTGGCGCGTCACGCCCGAGCTCGATTTTCGCATCGATCGCTCGACCGATGAGGCCGAGCGCATTACGCGTGCGCTGGAAAACGTTCCGGCCACGCTTGCGATCGAAAAGGACGAGGACGGCTACCCGATAGCGGATGCCGCCCAGGAGGCAGCTTTAGATGACTAATTCCGCCGATCTCGCCTTGTGCGAGTCTGCAGATATTAAACGACGCATCCTCGAGCTTATCGAGGGTGCGTCCTCCATTGCGATCTCGGGTCACACCTCTCCCGACGGCGATGCCCTGGGCTCCGTGTTGGGCCTGGGCCTTTCGCTCATGAAGGTGTTCCCCGACAAGGACATCGCCCTGCTGCTGGCAGACGACGATCCCGTTCCGCGCATCTACCGTTTTATGGAGGGCGCCGATCTGCTGGTACCGGCCTCTGCCTACACCGACAACCCGGACCTGTTCATCTCGGTGGACGTGCCGGTCGTCGAGCGCCTCAATAATTCCGCCGAGGTGTTGCGTCGTTCGGCTCACGTGGCGTGCTTTGACCATCACCCGGCACGCGAGGAGTTTGCCGAGGTCAGCCTTAGGTGTGTCAATGCCGCTGCTTGCGCCATGATTATCGACCGCTTTTTGGCCGATTGTGGCATTACTGCAAGCGACAGCATCGCCACCTGCCTGCTGTGCGGCCTGGTTACCGACACCGGTCGTTTTCAGTATCAGAACGCCGATGCCGCAGCCTTTCATGCCGCCTCGCGTCTGGTGGCGCACGGTGCCGATCCGGCGCGCGTCGCGCTCGAGGTCTATCAGAGCATGCGTGTCGAGTTCTTGCACCTCAAGTCCATCGTCATGGGTCGCATCAAGACGGTTGCGCACGGGCGCGTGGCATATAGCTACGCGTACGAGAGCGACCTTAAGGACTGCGGCGTCACCTCGGATGAGTGCGACGGCCTGGTCGATGTGGTTCGCTCGGTGATGGGCGTCGAGGTCTGCCTGTTCCTTAAGGGCATCGAGGGCGATACCAAGGTGCGCGGCAACCTGCGCTCCAAGGGCGATCTTGATGTTTCCGAGATTGCGGCCAACTTTGGCGGAGGTGGGCACCACGCTGCCGCCGGCTTTACCAACGCCGGAACGATTTCCGAGACGCTCACCGCGGCACTTCCCATGCTGGCCGAGCTGGTAGGGGAGGATCCCGCTTCGGTGACCGTCGAGCTCTAACTTTTTGGATGGTACATGGCTCGTCGTACACCCTCTCAACTTAATATGCTGCTCGCCGTCGATAAGCCGGTGGGCTGCACGTCACACGACGTGGTTTCGCAATGCCGGCGCGCCCTCCATGAGCGGCGCGTCGGTCATGCCGGAACGCTCGACCCCATGGCATCGGGTGTCATGGTGGTGGGCGTGGGTCAGGCAACGCGTCTGCTGGGCATGCTCACGCTCGATACCAAAAGCTACGTCGCCGACATCTCGTTTGGCGTCGAGACCAATACTGATGATGCGGAGGGCGAGGCCGTCCGCACGGTGCCTATAGCCGCCGAGCTGCGCGATCCAGCCTATGCTCGCGAGCGCCTGTCCGCCATGCTGGGCCTGCAGATGCAGGTGCCGCCGGCGTTTTCGGCCATTTCGGTCAACGGCGTGCGCGCCTATAAGTCTGCGCGCGAGGGCAATGCCGTGTCGCTGCCCCCGCGTCCGGTCGAGGTATATTCCGCCGACCTGATTGCCGTGGGCGGCGAGGGCGATGCTTGCGTTTGGACCGTGGCGTTTTCGGTGAGTAAGGGCACCTATATCCGTGCGCTCGCTCGCGACCTGGGTCGTGCCTGTGACAACGCGGCGCATATTTCCGCATTGC
The DNA here is from genome assembly GCA_900541665.1 of uncultured Collinsella sp. Classification (GTDB taxonomy): domain Bacteria; phylum Actinomycetota; class Coriobacteriia; order Coriobacteriales; family Coriobacteriaceae; genus Collinsella. The sequence goes on along the minus strand of UQKV01000018.1, from coordinate 34,169 downwards.
GCCGTACAGCCTCCGGCGTTGTTTCCATCGGTGCCTGCCATGCGGTCGAGGAGCTTTCTGCCGAGTCCGCTGCCGACTTTGCCTTGGATCCCATTGCGGCACTGGGCGCCACGCGCGTCGACTTGCCGGGCGATCTTGCCGACGATCTGCTGTGCGGACGTCGTATTCCTATTGAGCGCGCGCTTGCGGGCTTCGATGCGTCGAAGACGCCGTTTGCGCTGGTGCTCGATGACGGGCTCAAGGCGCTTGCCCGTATCGAGGGCGGTCGCTTTGTTATGGAGCATGTCTTTCCGCAGGCGATCGGCGGTGTTCGATGATGCTGGCCTCCCACGAGCTCGCGCGTATCTTTTTCGCGGGCGAGTCGGAAGAGGCCCGCATCGTCGCCGCCGATGCATTTGATGATTGCGCTTGCCTGGGCGCCGCGTCGATCGCCATCGGCGTGTTCGATGGCGTGCATCGGGGGCATCGCGAACTGATCGACGCGGTCGTTCGCGATGCGCATAACCACGGCTGCAAGGCGGTCGTGGTTACTTTCGATCCCGACCCGGACGTCGTGGTGAGTCCCTCGCCCGCTCAAAAACTGATGACGACGGCCGACCGTCTGCATGCCCTGGCTCAAACCGGGGTCGATGCGGTGGTGGCCGTTCCCTTTACGCCTGCGGTGGCGGCACTCGACCATGTGGGCTTTCTTAAGCTGCTGTCGCGCGTCATCGATATCCGCTCGATTCGCGTGGGTAGCGACTTTAGGTTGGGTCGCGGCGGCGCCTCGGGCGTTGCCGAGATGCAGGCATGGGGTACCGAGCGCGGCGTTGACGTCTATGGCCACGAGCTGCTGTGCGTCGATGGGCAGACAATCTGCGCCACCCGTATTCGCCAGGAGCTGCGCCGGGGTCATGTTGAGCTTGCCGCCGAGCTGCTCGGCCGCCCGTACATGCTGCGAGGTATTGTTGCCGGCGGTCGTCACCAGGGCTCCGACATGGGTTTCCCCACGGCAAACATCCAGGTGCCCGAGGGCATCCAGGTTCCTGCCGATGGCGTCTACGAGGGCCTGGTGCTGGTCGACGATACCGTATGGCCCGCTGCCGTCAACGTGGGCCTGCCGCCGACGTATGCCGACGATGCCGCCTCGGCGCATCTCGAGGCCAACTTGATCGGGTATGCGGGCGACCTGTACGGCGCCTCAGTGTCGCTGGCGTTTACGCGCTGGCTGCGCCCGTCGCGCGTGTTCGGTTCGCTGGACGAGCTTATCGCGACCGTCGAGGGCAATATTGACGATATCCGTCATCATTTGGGTGAGCAGGGGGTGGGCATCCGTGATTAGCGATGAGGAGAAAGACCAGGTGCGCGCTGCGTCCGATCTGGTTGCCATCGTGCAGGAAACGGTTGAGCTCAAGCCCCGCGGCCATGAGTTTTGGGGTTGCTGTCCCTTCCATGGCGAAAAGACCCCGTCGTTTCACATTATCCCCGCCACGCAGGTGTGGCACTGCTTTGGCTGTGGTGAGGGCGGCGACGTCTTCACCTATATCATGAAGCGCGAGAACCTGAGCTTTCCCGAGTCGATTCGCTACTTGGCCGACCGTGCCGGCATTGAGCTGCACGATACCGGCGCTTATCGCGAGCGCGGCACCAAGCGCGCCCGCATCTATGACCTGTGTGCCGAAACCGCCCAGTTCTATCACACCATGCTTATGCGCGGTAAGGATAGCCGTCCGCGCGAGTACTTTGCGAGCCGCGGTATGGGCGGCGACGTCTGCCGCCGCTACTGCCTGGGCTTTGCGCCGGGTCGCAACGCGCTGGTGTCTCATTTGTCGCAGGCGGGCTTTACCCCGCAGGAGATGATCGACGCCAACGTGGCCGTGAGCCGTGGGCGCGGGCAGCTTGCCGACCGTTTTTACGACCGCGTGATGTTTCCCATCTTTGACGAGCAGGGTCATAACATCGCCTTTGGCGGGCGCATTATGGGCGATGGCCAGCCGAAGTACCTCAACACCGCCGAGACGAGCGTGTTCCATAAAAAGCGAAACCTCTACGGCTTTAACTGGGCTAAGGAGTTTATCGTCGCGCAGGATACCGCTATTGTGGTGGAGGGATATACCGACTGTATCGCCTGCTGGGAGGCGGGGATTAAAAACGTCGTCGCCACGCTGGGCACGGCGCTGACGGAACATCATGTAAAGACGCTCACCCGCTTTGCCAAGCGCATCGTGTATATGTTCGATGGCGACGCCGCCGGTCAAAAGGCCGCTCGCCGCGCGATTCAGTTTATCGAGCAGGATTCGATGGACCTGCGCTGCGTGGTGCTTCCCGACGGCAACGACCCCATGGAGTTCATCACCGCGCATGGCGGCGAGGCACTGCAGGCGCGCATCGATGCCGCCGAGCCCCTCATGGACTTTGTGTACCGCTCACTGCAGGAGTCTAGCGACATTTCCACGCCGGGCGGTCGCGCCAAGGCGCTCGAAGACGCACTGACGCTCATCTATCCGCTGCGCGATAGCTACATGATCGATACGTACTTTATCCAGATTGCGGACCTTTTGGGTTTGGATCTGGAGACGGTGCGCTCGAGCTCGGGCCGTGTGTTTCGCGATGTTGCCAAGCGCGAGGATGCCGAGCGTCGTCGCGAGCAGAACTACGAGCGCCAGCGGGCGCAGGCCGAGCGTGCAGGCAGCGCGGGCGGTCGGGCGTCCGGTTCGCATGGGACGTCTCGCGGCGCCTGGGCGTCGGGGGCGACGCCGCCGGTGTCCACACCGGTCGAGGAAGAGCCGTACGACTATGTGCCGCTCGAGGCCTATGGGGTCGCGCCGGTCGAGGTCGTCGACGATATGCCGCCGATTGATGTGCCGGTTGGTATGGATGGTGCGGCGCCGGTTGCCGATGCAACGGGCGCGTCTGCGGCGCCGACGATGCCGATCGTGCTGACCGACCTGGAGCGTAAGTCTTTGGCGGGGGAGCGCGAGCTGCTGACGATGCTCACGAGCTACCCCGACCTGTTCCGCACGTATGCCGACCGCATCTGCTCGATCGAGTGGGTGGATCCGCGCCACGAGTCCATCGCGTGGGCCGTGCTCGCGACGCCGCCGGGCACCGACCCCACGGCGTGCATGGATGCGGCGCGCGCGGTGTGTCCCGAGGCAGCGTCGCTTGTCAGCGCCGGGCGCATTTCGTCGACGAGCAAGCACCCCACCGAGACGAACATCGTGTTTATGCTCGATACCCTCGAGCTCTACACCATCAAGCGCCGCATGCGCGCCGCACAGGCCAAGCTTCGCCAGGACCGGTCGCTCGACGATGAGGCGCGCCGTGTGCTGACGATGCAGGCGATGCAAGATTCTCAGCGCCAGCGCGAACTCCAAAAGTCGATCGGCGGCGTGGCAGACCCGTTCCGTTTGATCGGTTTGGAGACCGCGGACGCCGACCAGGCCTAGATGTTGTGGTCAACCAGCGTATTCGCGCCTATATCCAGTCTGAATTTTGGGTATAGACGTCAATGTGTGTGCTAAAGTATTGAGTCCTGTGGACTATGAAGGGAGAATCTGTGCCAAAAAAGACTGAGAGCACGGGTACTGGGCTGGAATCCTACGTTGCAAAGCTTATGGGCAACGGCTCAAACAGGACTTCGGTAACCGAGGACGAGATTCAGGTCGCCCTGAAGGATATCGATGTTTCTGACGAGCAGCTCACCGCGGTGTATTCCGCGCTGCGCAACAGCGGCATCCAGATTATCTCCGCGAGCGGTAACGACGACGCCCCCATGGACGTCGACGATGACGATAACGATAGCGATACCGACGATTTCGATGACGACGAGCACGATACCGGCTCGCTCGACGATCACGAGCTTAAGATGGCCCGTCAGGCCGATGCCGAGATGGGCTCTTCCAAGAGCAAGAAGAAACGCACCGTGCGCACGTCCCGTTCGCGTTCGCGCGTGCGTGGCATCGATGCCTCCACGGTGATGCTGACCGGCGACCCGGTCCGTATGTACCTCAAGGAGATCGGCAAGGTCGACCTGCTGACCGCCTCCGAAGAGGTCGATCTGGCCATGAAGATCGAGGCCGGTCTCGATGCCACCGAGAAGCTCGAGGCCGCCGAGGCGGGCGAAATCGAGCTTACTCGCGCCGAGATGCGTCGCCTGATCCGTATCGAGAACGTCGGTCTCGAGGCTAAGCAGGCGCTCATCAGCGCCAACCTGCGCCTGGTCGTCTCCATCGCCAAGCGCTATGTCGGTCGCGGCATGCTGTTCCTGGACCTGATCCAGGAGGGCAACCTCGGTCTGATCCGCGCCGTCGAGAAGTTCGACTACCAGAAGGGCTTTAAGTTCTCCACGTATGCCACGTGGTGGATCCGTCAGGCCATCACGCGTGCTATCGCCGACCAGGCCCGTACCATCCGTATTCCCGTGCACATGGTCGAGACCATCAACAAGCTCGTCCGCGTGCAGCGCCAGCTTCTCCAGGACCTGGGTCGCGACCCGACCCCCGAGGAGATCGGTGCCGAGATGGACATGAGCGCCGACCGCGTCCGCGAGATCCAGAAGATTTCGCAGGAGCCCGTGTCGCTCGAGACCCCTATCGGCGAGGAAGAGGATTCTCAGCTGGGCGACTTCATCGAGGACTCCCGGGCTATCGTCCCGCCCGATGCTGCCAGCTTCTCCATGCTGCAGGAGCAGCTCACCCAGGTGCTCGACTCGCTTGCCGATCGTGAGCGCAAGGTTATCGAGCTGCGCTTTGGCCTTGTCGACGGACATCCTCGCACGCTCGAGGAAGTCGGCCGCGAGTTTGGCGTCACGCGTGAGCGCATCCGCCAGATCGAGTCCAAGACCCTGGCCAAACTCCGCCATCCCAGCCGCTCCAGCAAGCTCAAAGACTACATCGAAAGCTAGTCAAGCAAGAATCGCCCTCAAGCACATCCGCTTGAGGGCGCTTTCATGTAGTCGTTGGGTGTTCCTATAGTTTTGTCAACCGTCGGGGCTACTCCCGGTAGGGCACCCGGTCGCGCATCACGGCGTATATCGCCCTGAGCCGCTTCCTCGCGACGGCCTTGAGCGCCCGCCCGTGCCCCATGCCCCGTGCCCTGCAGGCCCGGTAGTACTCGCCGTAGCGCCCCGAGGACCTCACCAGGCTGTTGCACGAGAAGATCAGCAGGGACTTGAGCCTCGCGTCGCCGCGCCTGGACGCCCTGACCGACCTCACCGACGTGCCGGAGCTCCTCACCCTCGGGGCTATGCCGCAGTACGAGGCCAGGTGGTCGTGGTCCGGGAACCTCCCGATGTCGACCGACACCGCGAGCTGCGCCGCGGTCCTCGGGCCGATGCCGGGCACGGTGAGCAGGCACGCGTAGGTCTCGTCGCCCTCGAGCAGCGCCGCCGTCTCGGCCTCGAGGGCCCCGGCCTCGTCGAGGGCCTCCGATATTCGGGCGGCCAGGAACCTGACCTGCCTGTTCTCGGCCTCGACGAGCGCCGGCGGGGGCGCGGTGGAGGCGGCCGCGGCCTCCCCGGCGGCCTCGGCCCGCGGGCCCTCGGCCCCGGAGCGGGCGATCCCCCACGCCCCGCCGAACCCGGCGAGCAGCTCCAGCCACCGCCGGTCCGACAGGTCGACCGCGGCCTCGAGGGCCGGGCAGGACTCGAGCAGCACCGCGCGCAGGCGGTTCTTGTCCCTGGTCGCGCAGGCGACGACGTGGTCGCGCTGCGACGAGAGGGCGCGGGCGGCCTCGAGGGCCTCGCCGCGGCCCGGGACCCCCGACAGGGAGTCCGGCACGCCCAGGGCGGTCCGCGCGATCACCGCGGCGTCGCGCTCGTCGGTCTTGGCCTCGCCGGCGAACAGGCCCGCGGCGCGGCTGGCGGCGAGCCCGGGCAGGTAGGCGACCCCGAGCCCCGCGGCGCGGGCCCGCCTCACGGCGAGGGACCCTATGTTGCGGAACTGGTCGACGACGACGAGCGTGCCGGCGGGCGCGGAGGCGAACAGCGCGTCGAGCTCGGCCTCCCTGTTGCGGACGGGGGCGCTGGCCAGCACCTCCCCGTCGCGGTCGATCAGGCAGGCCCAGTGCGACGACTTGCCGACGTCCAGGCCGAGCACGGCCGCGGGTCTGGTGGATGGCGCTTTCACGGTGGTATCCTTCCGGTAGTCGTTCGACCGGATGGCCTCCCCCTCGGCACTCACATTACCAGCCGCGGCACCTGCCCGGCACTTTCCTATCAGCCGTCGGGGGCGGCGCGCCCCGCGCCGGCAGCACCCAACGGGCCCTCTCGGGGGCAGGGACGTTCGGCCGTGCGCGGGCGCCCGGTCGGCGGCCCGTTCTGGGCGCGCCTCAATCGTAGCCCGAGATGGTCCCAGGCTGACAATTTCGACTGTAATGGACGTTCTTGAATGACTAGGTTGGAAAAATTCTCAAAAAAGTTCTTGCCCTGGGCTGATTCGTCCGTATAATAAACTTCGTTGCTTGAGAGCACGCACCTATTCCTCGGTAGCTCAATGGTAGAGCACGCGGCTGTTAACCGCGCTGTTGTAGGTTCGAGTCCTACCCGGGGAGCCAGGTTGTAAAACCCGTCGCTTATGCGGCGGGTTTTTTTCTTGCCGCGATAGTCCGGCGCGAACGTTGCCATATCAACATTTCGTGTCGAGGATGTAATCCCGTGACCCACCACCTCAACATGGCGCGCTCGTTGTAGAATATTACGATGATTGCTCCCACGACATGGTGCCGCGAGCACCAGATAAGGAGATTCTTGTGTCTGAGACCATTAACGGCAGCCTGAGCGTCTCGAACGACGTTATTGCCGATATTGCCGGTTATGCCGCGATGACGTGCTATGGCGTCGTCGGTATGGCCGAACAGCTCCAGGGCGCCGAGAGCGTGCGCCTGCTTGCCGGTCAGCGCCTCCGCAAGGGCGTGCTTGTCTCCGCCGACGAGAACGGCCTTACGGTCGATCTTCACGTCGTGCTCGAGAACGGCGTCAACATGAAGTCCGTCTGCCACAATCTTTCGAGCTCCGTTGCCTTTACCCTGCAGGAGATCGCCCAGATCGATCCCGCCAGCCTTAAGATCGGCATCCATATCGACGCGCTCAAGAGCCGTCTGAACTAGCATCCGAAAACGGAGATTAAAATACCCATGATTGCAAAGACCATTCGCACCTGTTTTCCGATCGCTGCGGCTGCCGTTTCCGACAAGGCCGAGGAGATCAACAAGCTCAACGTCTTCCCCGTACCCGATGGCGACACCGGCACCAACATGTCGCTCACACTCGCCTCGGTGACCAAGGAGCTTTCCACCCTTCCCGCCGATGCCGACATGGAGGCCATCGCCGGCGCCATCACTCACGGCTCCCTGATGGGTGCCCGCGGCAACTCCGGCGTCATCACCTCGCAGATCCTGCGCGGCGTGGCCGAGGGCCTCGTCTCTGCCGATGAGCCCATCACGTCTGCCAACATCGCCTTCGCCTTCCGTCGCGCCGTCAAGGTCGCCTTTCAGGCCGTCCGCAAGCCCATCGAGGGCACGATTCTCACGGTGCTGCGTGATGTCTCGACCAAGGCCGACGAGTGCGAAAAGAAGAAGTTCTCGGCCGAGGACGCGCTCGATGCTATCGTCGTCGAGGCCTACCAGTCCGTCGCCCGCACGCCCGATTTGCTGCCCGTTCTGAAGGAGAACGGAGTAGTCGACTCCGGCGCCTTTGGCTTTGCCATCTTCTTGGAGAACTTTGTTGCCGCCGCTCTTGGCCGCAGCACCGTAGTCGAGGATTTCTCCGCCACGTTTGATTCCGCCGGCTCTGCCCGCGACGCGGCCCTTGGTCGCGTTGAGATCGAGGCCAACGACGACTGGGAGGGCTCGGAGTTCCGCTACTGCAACGAGTTCCTCTTTAAGGCCGACGCTCCTTTTGACGAGGACGAGTGCCTTAAGTTCCTGGGCTCCATGGGCGACTGTGAGCTGCTCGTGGGTGCCTACCCCGACTATAAGATCCACGTGCACTCCAACACCCCCAACCTGGTGCTCGAGCACATGCTGCAGCTCGGTCAGATCTATGAGGTCTTTATCCACAACATGGAGATGGAGGCCCACGACCGTACCGCTAAGATTCACGAGGACCAGGAAAAGGCCGCCGAGCCCGCCAAGGCGCTGGGCTTTGTCGCCGTTGCCGCCGGTTCCGGCGAGGCCGACATCCTCAAGTCCCTTGGCGTTGACGTGATCGTCTCGGGTGGCCAGACCATGAACCCCTCGACTGCCGACCTGCTGGGTGCCGTCGACCAGGTCAACGCGACCTCGGTCATCATCCTTCCCAATAACGGCAACATTCGCATGGCCGCCGAGGCCGCAGCTTCTGCCTGCACCGACAAGAAGGTCGCCGTCGTTCCCACCAAGACCGTCCCGCAGGCGTTCTCCGCGCTGTTTGCGGTCCTGCCCGATTCCGAGCTTGAGGACGCTGTTGCCGCCATGGTCGACGCCATCAGCGAGGTTCGCGATGGCGAAGTCACCCGTGCCGTGCGCGATTCCAGCGCCTCCGACGGCTCTCCGATTCACTCCGGTGACGTCATGGGTATCATCGCCGGCTCCATCGACGTGGTCGGCTCCGACGTGAAGCAGGTCACGCTCGACTGCATCAACCGCATGCAGGAGGAAGAGGAGGGCGACGCGCTGACGATTCTTGCCGGCGAGGAGCTGTCCGATGAGGCCTTTCAGGAGATCGTCGACGCTATCGAGGAGGCTCAGCCCGACCTGGAGATCGATGCCCATCGTGGCGAGCAGCCGCTCTATCCCGTGATCTTCTCGATCGAGTAGGCATCTGCCCATGTCCGAGCTGTGCTCCGTGCCGCGCGTCTCGGAGCGCTTTGCCCAGAGCAATGCGCTCGACGAGGATATCGCGCGACTTAAATATGTTTCGGGTAAACGTGAGGAGGCCCTTCGCCGTCTGGGAATTCGGACGGTGGGGGACCTCCTTCTCCATATCCCTCATCGATACCTGGACTTTACGCGCTCCTGGTCCATCGAGATGGCACCCATCGGTACCGTGTGCACGATTGTCGCCACGGTCGATCGTATCGTCCAAAAGCAGCCTCGCCCGCGTATGCAGGTGACCGAGGTCTCGCTGGTGGACGAGACGGGGGTGCTGCAAGTCGCCTTTTTCCGTCAGCCCTGGATTGCCCAGCAGTTCAAGCAGGGAGACCGCTTGGCCGTGATGGGTAAGGTCGAGTTTGCCTACGGCTTTAAGCAGATGGCCTCTCCGCATTTCGAAAAGCTCGAGGGCGGGCGCGCCGCGGGCACTATCCTTCCGGTCCACTATGTGAGCGATGGCGTGAGCCAGGCGTGGATGCGCCGCATCGTAAGCGGCGCGCTCGAGGTCGTCGGCAATCCCTTCGATCCGATTCCCGCACGCTTGCGCGGCAAGCGCCGCCTGATGAGCAATGCTCGTGCGCTGCGCTCAATTCACTTTCCATCGAGCATGGCCGAGCGCGATATCGCGCGTCGTCGCCTTGCCTACGAGGAGTGCCTCTGCCTTCAGCTGGCGCTGCGCCTGCGCAACGACGGCGGCCTGGTCGAAGTCGCTCCCTACGCCCATGCCGCGGGCGAGCACCTGGCAGCGCTCAAGGAAGCCCTGCCGTTTTCGCTGAGTGACGAGCAGGAGGCCGCATTCCAAGACATCCTGCACGACATGTGCGATGGCGGGCGCGTGATGAACCGCCTGCTGCTGGGCGACGTCGGTACCGGCAAGACGGCCGTCGCCGCCTGCGCGCTGGCTGTCTCGGCCGATTCGGGTACTCAGTCCTGCGTTATGGCGCCTACGGGCGTGCTGGCGCGCCAATATGCCGATAAGACCGGCCCCTTGCTCTCGCAGGCTGGCATGTCCTGGGCGCTCCTGACGGGTGCCACGCCGGCGGCCGAGCGCGATCAGATCCATGCGCAGCTGGAATCGGGCGAGCTCGACGTGCTCTTTGGAACCCACGCGGTCCTTTCGGACAACGTGACTTTTAAGCATCTGTCGCTTGTCGTCATCGACGAGCAGCACCGCTTTGGTGTGGGCCAGCGCAATGCCCTGCGTGCCAAGGGGCCGGGTGCCGACCTGCTCGTTATGACGGCCACGCCGATCCCGCGCACGTTGGCGCTTTCGGTCTACGGCGACCTGGACACGAGCATCATCCGCCATCGGCCTGTTCCGGGGGCGGGCGTTACGACGCGCGTGCTCACCGAGTCGAGCCGCGACCTGGCCTACGGCGCCATCCGCGAGGCACATGAAAAGGGCCAACAGGCTTACGTGATCTGTCCCCTCGTGGAGCCGAGCGACTCGGCCGATGAGCTGGAAGACGTGCCCGGTATCGCCCGCGACGACGAGGGCCGCGTGACCGTGCCTGTGCCGCTGCACGATACGGCAACCGAGCTCGACCGTCTGCGCCTGGCGCTGCCGGGACTTACCATCGAGCGCCTTCACGGCCGCATGCCGGCGGGGGAGAAGGACCGCGTGATTGATGCCTTCAAGCGCGGTGAGATCGACGTGCTCGTCTCGACCACGGTGGTCGAGGTGGGTGTCGACGTGCCCAACGCCACCGTCATGGTCATCGAGAACGGTGAGCGCTTTGGCTTGGCGGCCCTGCACCAGCTGCGCGGTCGCGTGGGCCGCGGCAGCGTGTCGGGCACCTGCCTGGTCATGACGCATTCCAAGGGCAACGGCGGCGCATCGGCGGCGCAAGACCGTCTCCAGTCGCTCGAAAAGACCTCGGACGGCTTTACGCTCGCCCAAATGGACCTGCGTTTGCGCCACGAGGGCGAAATCCTGGGGTACCGCCAGCACGGCGGCGTTACCTTGCGCTTTGTGGACCTGGACGCCGATGAGGACCTTATCGAATGGGCCCATTTGGACGCGCTCGAGCTCTTGCGGTATGCTTGCAACCTTGACTCTGTGGCGACGCGTCCCTTGCGCGACGCGGTCGTCATGCGTTATCGACATATCTTTAAGGAGGTCAGCGGAGGATGAGAATCATCGGCGGCGAATGGCGTGGTCGTAAGATCGAGGAGCCCCGTGGTCGCGATGTCACCCGCCCCACGACTGATCGCGTGCGCGAGGCGTGCGCATCTATGGTCATGTCGGCATTCGATTTCGATTTGGACGAGGTTCGTGTGCTGGACGCCTTTGGCGGCTCCGGTGCCTTAGGGTTAGAGATGCTCTCTCGTGGGGCCCGCTCGCTCACGACGTTTGAGATCGATCGCAACGCCGCGCGGCTCATTACCAAGAATATCGAGTCGCTCTGCCGTGACCGTGCGCGTTGGCGTGTGGTCACGGGCGACATGCTGGCAAGTGCCTCGCGCGGTCGTGTACCGGGCGGCCCCTTTGATTTGGTCCTGCTCGACCCGCCCTATGCTTTTGGTGCCGAGCCGGTCGAGGAAATGCTGCAGAACCTGGCTCAGCAGGGTCTGCTTGCGCCTGGCGCTTATGCCCTGTTTGAGCATGCCTCCGCCGATGCGGGCGCGCATCCGGCAGGCTTTGAGACTGTACGTGAGAAGCGCTACGGCATTACCTCGGTCGACCTGCTTCGTTGGGTCGGCGATGACGACGGTGAGGACGATAGTGCCGTCACCGATGCCGACAACAACGATGCCACGACGCTTCAGGAGGACGTCCATGAATGACACCATCAACCGCGTGATCGTCCCGGGCACCTTTGATCCCATCACGTTTGGCCATATCGATGTGATCCGCCGCGCCCGCCGCATCTTTCCCAGTGTGATCGTCGCTGTTGCAGAGTCGCAGGGTAAAAACGGTGTGGGCACCACGTTTATGCTCGATGAGCGCGTGGCGCTGGCCCGCGAGGCGCTCGGTAATATCGACGGCGTCGAAGTCCTGCCCTTTACCGGCCTCTTGGTCGACTTCGCTCGTGAGCAGGGGGCGGGGGCCGTGGTCAAGGGCCTGCGCGCCATGACCGACTTTGAGTATGAGCTGCAGCAGGCCGACCTCAATTATCGCTTGGATAGCGAGCTGGAGTCCATCTTTGTCATGAGTGCTCCGCAGTACGGTTACATCTCGAGCTCGGTCGTTCGCCAGATCGCCTCGCTCGGCAGCGATGTATCGACGTTTGTGCCGCCCAACGTGGTCGAAGCGCTCAGACATCGCTTTTCGTGACGTTTTTTATTGCCTGGTGGCATGTGGTAAACTAGCACGATGATATGTTACCTATGAAAGGAGACCGGATGCCGGGCGAGAATTTTCCTGGCGATAGGATCGTCAGCTTGGTCGATGAGCTCGAAGGGCTGATCGAGGAAGCCAAGCCGCCTTTCGGCAAGAACGCTCAGTTCAAGGTCATCGACGCCGACGTGTTCTTCAATATCCTCGACGAGATCCGCATGAGCTATCCCGAGGAGTGGCAGAAGTCCCGCCGTATCCTTAAGGAGCGCGAGGAGCTTATGGCTTCCGCCGCCGCTCAGGCCGATTCCATCATCGCTGACGCTCAGCAGCAGGCCCTCACCATTGCCGGTGAGCAGGAGATCGTCCGCCTTGCGCAGCAGCAGGCCGACGACATCCGCGATCGTGCCCAGCAGTACGAGCGCGAGACGCGTTATGCTGCCGAGGACTACGCAGAGCAGGTCTTTACGCACCTGGAGGAGAACCTCAAGAGTCTGACCGGCACCGTTACCCGTTGCCGTCAGCAGCTCAACGAGGGTGCTGCCCAACAGAATGGTCAGTGGTAATGGCTGAGTTCCCGAGCGTTACCGTCGATCTTTCCGAGCAGCTCGAGTTTCCTGGAGATTCGTATCCGCTGACCGGTAAGGTCGATGTCGCCACCTACACGGTGGGCGAGAAGGAGTACCAGCTACAGGACGGCATCGACTACGACGTTGTCTTTACCAATGCCGGTACCGGTGTCTTGCTCACGGGCATGGTCCGCGCGCACGCCACCGGCGAGTGCGACCGTTGCCTGGAGCCCGCCTCGTTTGATATCGCCGGCGAGATCGAGGAGTTCTACCTCTTTGAGGAGCCCGAGGATCCCGAGGCTTACGAGGACGGCTACGAGCTCCTGGGTGAGGACCGCATCGTCGATCTGGGTGAGCCCATCAACGATGCCGTCGTTATGGACACGCCGTTCGTGGTGCTCTGCAAGCCCGATTGCCGCGGTCTGTGCCCCACTTGCGGTTGCAATCTCAACGTGGAACAATGCGATTGTGCTGCCCAAGCCGAGGCCGAATGGGCCGAAGCCACGGAAAATCCATTTGCAGCATTGAAGAATCTCAAGCTTGATGAGTAAAACTGTGGTAGTATCGCTACTTGCGCGTAATCGCCACACTGGATAGTTCATAAGGAAGGTCACTATGCCCGTACCTAAACAAAAGCAGGGTCGTATCCGCACTCACACCCGTCGTTCCGCCAACATGAAGATCTCGGCTGCGGCTCAGTCCACGTGCCCCCGTTGCGGCGCTGTCAAGCTTCCGCACCACGTGTGCCCCAGCTGCGGTTTCTACAAGGACCGCGAGGTTATCGTTACCGAGTAACGGTATACTCTGGATGCGATGCCGTTCCAAATGGAACCACAATGGCCGGCTCAATGAGTCGGCCATTTTTGTATAAGGAGCATGTATATGAGTAACGTTCGCGTTTGTGTAGACGTTGTGGGTGGAGACGAGAAACCTCAGGTTGTTCTCGATGGTATCGAGGCTGCACTTGCCGCCGATCCCGATATCGAGGTCTTGGCAGCTGGCCCCGCCGAAATCGTCAATCCCTTTGCTGCTTCCCACGCACGTGTTGAGGCCCTTGAGGCACCCGACGTTATCGCCATGGATGACGATCCCATTCGCGCCGTGATGACCAAACGCAAGTCTTCGATCGTGCTGTCGTGCCGCGCCATCAAGAAGGGAAATGCGGACGCGTTTTTCTCCGCCGGCTCCACCGGCGCCATGACCGCCGCTGCGACCGCCTACGTCACGCCGTTTAGATATATGGCCGAAGGTAAGAAGCAGCCGGTGCGTCCCTGTCTGACCAATGCGCTGCCCAATCGCGCCGGCGGTCTGACGGTGCTGTGCGATATGGGCGCCAACCCCGATGTCGAGGTCGATGACATGGTGCGTTTTGCCCAGATGGGTAGCGCCTATGCCCGCGTCGTCCTGGGCATCGAGCATCCCCGCGTGGGCCTGCTTGGTAACGGCACCGAGGACGAGAAGGGCTCCAACTTTACCAAGGCCTGCTTCCCGGCCATGAAAGCCGCCGTTCCCGGCTTTGTTGGTAACTGTGAGGGAACGGACATCACCTCAGGTAACTTCGATGTCGTCGTTGCCGATGGCATGTCGGGCAATATTGCGCTCAAGGCCACCGAGGGCGCTGCCAAGTTTTTGCTGCAGGAACTCAAGGGTGCCTTTATGTCTTCGCTCGGCACCAAGATCGCCGCGCTGCTCATTAAAAAGCAGATGCGCGAGATAAAGGCCAAGCTTTCGGGCGACGCCAAGGGCGGCGCGATTCTTTTGGGCCTGCGTGGCGTGGTCCTGATCGGCCATGGCGCCACCTCGGTCGAGGCTGTTAAAAACGGTACGCTCGCGGCGGCCGAAGCCGTGCGCGCGGGGCTGGTCGAGAACGTCGCCAACTCCATGGACGGTATCGTTTTATAACAGCGGCGTTATGCGCCTCGGGGCGTGCGTCGTGGGGTAGAATCAGAACCGTGTCTTGGTACCGCCCGGGCGGTACCATTCTTTTGGTATTCATGCACTATGAGAGGAAGCGCTATGGACCGCTCCGAAATCTTCGACAAGATCGCCGAGGTCGCTGCTGACGTTCTGGGCGTCGATGTTGCCGAAATTAGCGATGAGACCACCTTTGACGACCTCGATGCCAACTCGCTCGAGCGCCTGCAGCTGGTTACGGCTATCGAGGACGAGTTCAACCTCGAGATCGATGACGAGACCCTGCTCTCGCTCAACTCTGTCGCCGACGCCGTCGACGCTATCGAAGCTGCCAAGGAGGCCTAAGTCTTGGCTTTATCCGAACGACTTACGCGCGCCCAGGAAATCTTGGGCCACGAGTTCAACAATAAGGTGCTGCTGCGCGCGGCGCTTACGCATCCCTCGGCAGTCGAGGGCCAGCCGGTTTCTGCCAGCTATGAGCGCCTTGAGTTCTTGGGCGATTCCATTTTGGGCGCTGTGGTCGCACGCTCCCTGTTTGAGTCCTATCCGGAGTTTGACGAGGGCAAGCTCACGCGCCTGAAGGTGTCGCTTGTCTCGGGCGCTACGCTGTCCGAGGTTTCTCACGAGCTGGGCATTGACGACATCATCATCTTTGGTGCCTCCGAGACCGGTACCGGTGCGCGCGGCCTGCATTCGGCGCTCGAGAACGTCTATGAGTCGCTCGTGGGCGCGCTGTACCTGGATGCCGGCTGGGATGCGGCGGCGGAGTTCATTCACCGTACGCTTAAGCCGCATTTGGCTTCCGAGCGTGCCGAGCACCCCGCGAACCCCAAGTCGTTTTTGCAGGAGTGTGTGCAAGCCGACGGTCACGAGCCCCCGGCGTACAAGCTCGTTGGCTCCGAGGGCCCGGCGCATGCGCCCACCTTTACCGCCGTGGTTTTGATCGATGGTATTCGTCAGGGTCGCGGCTCCGGCTCCTCAAAGAAAGAAGCCGAGGGAGCCGCCGCGCTCGAAGCACTCGACCGCATGGGTTACACCACCAACGGCGTGATTCTGAACAAGAAGCACGTGTAAGCGAGGAACCGTGTATCTCAAGTCCCTCACGCTCAAAGGGTTCAAGTCGTTTGCCGACCGCGCCCATATGACGTTTGAGCCGGGCCTGACCGTCATCGTCGGTCCCAACGGCTCGGGAAAATCGAACATCTCCGACTCCATTCTGTGGGTCCTGGGCGAGCAGAGCGCCAAGCAGCTGCGCGGCCAGGCCATGGAGGATGTCATCTTCTCGGGCTCGTCAGCGCGCAAGCCGGTGGGTGTCGCCGAGGTCACGTTGGTGCTCGATAACTCGGACCATATGCTGCCCGTCGATTTTGACGAGGTCGCCATCACCCGTCGCATGTATCGCTCGGGCGAAAGCGAGTACCTCATCAACTCGAGTCCGTGCCGCCTGATGGACATTCAGGACATCCTGCACGATTCGGGCCTGGGCAAGGATACGCATTCCATTATTAGCCAGGGCAAGCTCGACGCCATTTTGCAGAGCCGCCCCGAGGAACGCCGTGCCCTCATCGAGGAGGCCGCCGGCATCTCCAAGCACAAGCGCCGCAAGGAGCGTGCGCTCAAAAAGATTAAGTCGATGGACGAGCACCTGACGCGTGCCCGCGACATCAATAAGGAAATCGCCCGTCAGCTGCGACCGTTGGAGCGTCAGGTCGATCGCGCGCGCAAGTACAAAGAGCTGTCCTCGCGCGCGAACGAGCTTACGCAGATGCTGGCCGTCGACGAGCTGCGTTCGCTGCAGTCGCAGTGGAACGACCTGGAGAGCCGCTCCAAGGAAGGTGCCGCCGAGCTTGAGCTTGCGCAGTACCGCTTGGGCGAAAAGGAGCGCGAGCTCGAGAAGCTCCAGGTCATGCTCGAGGAAAAGGGCCTGTTTGTGGGCGACCTGGGCGAGCAGCGCCGTCATATGCAAGATGTGGTCGGCCGCATTAACTCCGACATGCGCCTGCTCGAGGAAAAGGGCCACAACATGGTGTCGCGCCTGTCCGACATGCGCGGCCAGATCTCGAGCTCCGAGCATCAGCGTCGTCGCGTGGTCGAGGAGCTCGAGGACGCGCGCGCCCAGCTTGAGGAAGTGACCGGCGCGCACACGCAGGCCCAGGAGGACGTTGACGCCGCCGGTCCTGCCGCCGCTGAGCTCCACGAGCGGCGAGTGGCGCTCGATAATCAGATTTCGCAGCTTACGCGTGAGCAACGCGATGTGCAGTGCGTGGCCGATAACGCCGCGCTCGAGCTCGCTAAGGTGAAGGATTCCTTGAGCAATGCCGAGGTCGAGGACAACATGTATGCCTCGCGCCTGGAGCAGATCGATGAACAGCTCGAGGAGGTCACGGCCTCGCTCGAGAGCCGTCGAGACCGCGCCGAGGAGCTTGAGGGCGCTCTTGAGGAAGCGCGCCAGGCTCAGGTCGATGCGCGTGAGGCCACCGAGGCGGCACGCGCGGCCCTGAAGGACCTGCGTGCCCGCGAGAGTGAAGCGCGTAACAAGCTCTCCGAGGTGCGCTCGGAGCTTGCCAGCCAAAAGAAACTCGATGCCCGCATGGCCGACAGCTCGCCGCTGGTGAGCCGTCTGGTGGGTGCGCTCGGCGACGATGTCTTGGGTCGTCTGGGTGACGTGCTCGAGGCCCCGCGCGAGCTTGAGGGCCTGGTTGAGCAATTGCTCGCCGGCGATATCGATGCGCTGCTGTTTGACGATACGTCCTCGCTTGAGCGTGCCGGTCGTGCCGCTCTGGACCAGAAGAAGGCCTCGGGTGAGGCGCTGCTGGTGGCGCGCGGCGTGAGCGGCTCTGCTGCCGCCGAGGGCGCTGCCGGTTCGCGTCTGGTCGATCGCCTTTCCGTGCGTGCCGGTTATGGCCCGATTGTCGAGGCGCTGCTCGGCGGCTATTACGTGGTCGATGACTTGGCTGCCGCGCTGGCCGCGCCTGTCGTTGACGGTGTGACCTACGTGACTCCCGATGGCGCTCGCGTAAGCTGTGGCGGCCTTGTGCGCGTGGGCCTCGATGCCGGCGAGGCGTCGGGTGCTCTGGAGCGCAAGCGTCGCATTCGCGAGCTGGAGGGCTTGGAGCCCGATTTGGCCGCTGTGTTTGAACATGTGTCAGGCCAGGTCGTTGAGGCCAATGCGGCCGTTGAGGAAGCGCGTGCCGCCGAGGGCGATGCCGCCGGTGAGATTGCCCGCCTTGAGGGCGAGCGCCGCTCGCTGCTTTCCGAGATCGGCCGTCTGGAGCAAAGCGCCAACAATGCCGAGGTCGAGCGCGTGCGCATCTCCAAGCGCCGCGAGCAGGCCTCCGAGGCCGTTCGCGCTGCGCGCCCGCGTGTTGACGAGCTTACCCGTTCGCGTGACGAGGCCCGTGCGCAGGCAAGCGATCTGGGTTTGCAGATTGCCGAGGCCAACGACGAACTCGACCGCGTTCGCCGTGACGATTCCGAGGCTGCCGGCAAGCTCGCCGACGCCAAGGTTCGCCTAGCCCAGACGAGCGAACGCCTGCGTTCGCTGAAGGGCCGCGTTCCCGACCTGGAGCATCGTCTTGAGGGCATCGACCGTCGTATCCGCGGAACACGCCAGGCCTCGCGCTCACTCGAGCTGCTGCGTCTGCGCGTCGACCCCATGCACGAGCGCTATTCGGCCCTGCTGGAGCGCGCGTCGGATTGGGCCGCGCGCCTGCGTGATCAGGCTTCACTCGAGGAGGCGGACTCGGCCTCGCTCAAGAAGACCATCGAGGATGCCAAGGCAGAGGTTGCCCGCGCTAAGGAGCGAGTCGATACCGCTTCCGCCACGCAAAACGAGTTCAAGGTCGCACGCGGCAAGCTCGAGGTACAGGTAGAGGCGGCCATCAAGGCCATTACCGCCGACGGCACCACGGTGCTCGAGGAAGCGCTCATGCTTCCCGCGCCCACCGACCGCGACGCTGCCGAGCGTGAGCTCAACCAGCTTGTTCGCCAAATTAACAACCTGGGTCCGGTGAACCAGGTTGCCATGGAAGAGTACGAGCAGCTCAAGCGCCGCGCCGATTACATCGAGGAACAGCTGGCCGATTTGGAGGGCGCGCGCAAGGCGCTCACCAAGATCACGGTGGCTATCGACCGTAAGATGCGCAAGGCGTTCCTGGTAACCTTCGAGAAGGTCGATGCGAACTTCAGAGAGATCTTTGCCATGCTCTTCCCGGGAGGCCAGGCTCATCTGGAGATGACCGACCCCGAGCATCCGGCTGATACGGGTATCGAGGTCGTGGCTCAGCCGCGCGGCAAGCGCATCACCAAGATGATGCTCATGTCGGGCGGCGAGAAGAGTCTGACGGCGCTCGCCCTGCTCTTTGCCGTTTATCGCACGCGCACGGTGCCGTTCTATGTACTGGACGAGGTCGAGGCGGCGCTCGACGACGCCAACCTGTCCAAGCTCATCGGCGCGCTCGATGTGTTGCGTTCCGATACGCAGCTCTTGGTTATCTCGCATCAGCGCCGTACTATGGAGGATGCTGACGTCCTCTACGGCGTCTCGATGCAAGCCGACGGCGTCAGTCGCGTCGTCTCGCAAAAACTCGATCGCGAAACCGGAAAGGTCGTGAATGCATAATGGGATTCTTTGACGCTCTCTCGCGCGGACTTGAGCGCAGTCGCGAGGCCCTCAACGAGGTCTTTTACTTTGGCGGCGAGGTCGACGAGGATTTTTGGGAGGACCTGGAGGACACCCTCGTCATGGGTGACATGGGCGCCGAGGTCGCCATCAAGGTCTCCGATGACCTGCGCGATGCCGCGGCCAAGAAGAACCTCAAGACCGCCCCGCAACTCCGTCGCGCCCTGGCCGAGCAGCTTGAGCAGCACTTTGTGCCTATCGAGCGCGATCCGTTCTCCGATACGCCGAGCTGCGTGCTGTTTGTCGGTATCAACGGTGCCGGCAAGACCACCACGGTCGGTAAGATCGCGAGCGCCATGTCCGCCCGCGGCAAGAACGTCGTGATCGGTTCTGCCGATACGTTCCGCGCTGCCGCCATCGAGCAGCTCGATGTGTGGGGCCAGCGCGCCGGCGTTCCCGTCATCAAGCGCGACCGCGGCTCCGACCCGGCAAGCGTGTGCTATGACGTGCTCGACGAGGCCGACAAGCGCGGCAGCGACCTGGTGCTTATCGATACCGCCGGCCGTCTGCACACGAGCCCGGAGCTCATGCGCGAGCTTGCCAAGGTGGTCAACGTGACGCGTAAGCGCGCCGCCAATATGGCCGCCGGTCCCATGCCCGTCTATGTCGTGCTCGTGATCGATGCCGCCACCGGCCAGAACGGTCTGAACCAGGCGCTCGAGTTTAACGAGGCACTGGGCTTGGACGGTATTATCATGACTAAGCTCGACGGCACGGCTAAGGGCGGTATCGCCATGGCCGTGGCCGAGAAGCTCAAGCTCCCGATCCTGCGCGTGGGCGTGGGCGAGCAGGTCGATGACCTGCAGGAGTTCAATGCCAAAGATTTCTGCCGCGCCCTGGTGGGCGAGTCCAATTAAGGAGTGACTAGTGTTTGATTCCCTGAGCGATCGCCTCAACGACACATTTGACCGCCTGCGTGGCAAGGGCAAGCTGACCGAGGCCGATATCACCTCGGCCATGCGCGACATTCGCATGGCGCTGCTCGAGGCCGACGTCAACTTCAAGGTCGTCAAGGAGTTCGTCGCCAAGACCAAGGAGCGCTGCATGACCGCAGAGGTCATGGAGTCGCTGTCGCCGGCGCAAAACGTCGTCAAGATCGTGCTCGACGAGCTCACCGAGATGCTTGGCTCCACAGAGAGCAAGCTCGTCTTTAGCAACCGCATTCCTAATGTCATCATGCTCGTGGGCCTGCAGGGCTCCGGTAAGACTACGGCGGCCGTAAAGCTGGCCTACCTGCTCAAGAAGCAGGGCCGCTCGCCGCTGCTCGCTGCGTGCGACGTCTACCGTCCCGCTGCTGCCGACCAGCTGGCCACGCTCGGCGGAGAGATTGGCGTACCGGTCTTCCGTGGCGATGGCGAGCACCCGGTCGATATCGCCAAGGGCGCCATTCAGGAGGCCGTCGACCACCTGCGTGACGTGGTCATCGTCGATACCGCCGGTCGTTTGCAGATCGACGAGCAGATGATGCAGGAGGCCGTGGACATCAAGAAGGCCGTCAAGCCCGATCAGGTGCTGATGGTCGTCGATGCCATGACCGGCCAGGATATTGTCAACGTCGTCTCGACCTTCGCCGAGCGCACCGACTTTGACGGCGTGATCATCTCCAAGCTCGACGGCGACGCCCGTGGCGGCGGCGCGCTTTCCGTGCGCCAGGTGACCGGCAAGCCTATCAAGTTCGTGAGCATGGGCGAGAAACCCAATTCGCTGGAGCCGTTCTATCCCGATCGTATGGCCAAGCGCATTCTGGGCATGGGCGACGTTGTCGGCATTATTGAGAAGGCCCAGGAGGCGGCCGACGCCGAGCAGCTCGAGGCTGCCGAGCGCATGCTGCGCGAGGGCTTCACCATGAACGACATGCTCGACCAGATGAAGGCCGTCAAGAAGATGGGTGGCATGAAGGGCATCCTGGGCATGCTCCCCGGTGGGCAGCGTGCGCTCAACCAGATGGGTGGCAACCTGGACGAGGGCATCTTCGATAAGAATGAGGCCATTATCATGTCGATGACCAAGGAGGAGCGCCTGCGTCCCTCCATCATCAATGGCCAGCGCCGTGCCCGCATTGCCAAGGGCGCCGGCGTGACCCCCACCGAGGTCAATAGCCTTATGAAGCAGTGGGGCGAGATGAATAAGATGATGGGCCGCATGCGCACGATGGCCAATCAGGCACAGGCTGGTGGCAAGAAGGGCAAAAAAGGTAAGAAGGGCAAGAAGATGCGCATGCCCAATATTCCCGGCCTGGATGCCATGGGGCTGGGCGGCCTGGGCGGCCTGGGAACGGGTGGTCCTAAGTCCGATATGGACCTGCTGCGTCAGATGGAAGCGCAGATGCGCAATAAAAAGTAGCGACTGGCAGAGTCGTGTATGACGAAGGCCGCCTGGATGGTATTCCAGGCGGCCTTCGTCGTTGTGTGGCTTGTTGCGCGAATGGCACGTCTTGGCGCCAGGGCATTTGCCGCTAGTGGCAGCCGCAGCCCTTGTTTCCCTCGTTCTCGTGATGGCCGTGGCAACCGCAGGATCCGCCGTGCTCATGGATGTGCTCGTGGTCGTGACCGTGGCAGTCGCAGGTGGCCTCGCCGGTCTGTGCGAGCGTGCCGGCAATGAGCGCCTCGACGCATGCGTCGCAGTTACCCTGGGCGCCTGCATAGACCTTAATGCCGGCCTGGGTAAGCGCGTTGATGGCGCCGCCGCCGATGCCGCCGCAGATGAGCGTGTCCACGCCGCCGTTGGCGAGCAGGCCCGCCAGGGCGCCGTGACCGGTGCCGCCGGTGCCTACGACCTGCTCGTTGAGCACCTTGCCGTCCTGGATGTCGTAGATCTTGAACTGTTCGCTGCGGCCAAAGTGCATAAAGATGTTGCCGTTGTCGTACGTGGTTGCCACCCTCATGGTGTCGACCTCCTTTGCTGGCCATGCGGCCGTTGTCGTGGTGATGGGGGAGTATGCGATATTGCCGCCCTCGATGACAATCGCCCGTCCATTGACCAACGCGTTTGCCACCTTGCGATGCGCGCGGCTGCAGATTGCCGCCACCGTGGTGCGGGCAATGCCCATGTGTTGGGCGACTGCCTCTTGGTTAAGGCCTTCCAAGTCGCACAGGCGCAGCACCTCGAGCTCGTCGACTGTCATATCGATGGCATCGCCGCTCGCCAGGCCATCGGGGGTAAAACCGCGATATTCGGGGATGATCCCGACGTAGCGCAGTTTCTCGCGTCTTCCTGCCATGCGCACTCCTTATCTGACATATGTCAACAATAGAATAGCGAACGTGCAGATTTGCGCAATGAATTTCTGGCATATGTCAGAAAATGAGGGCTTATGTTTGGGCTGTGGGGCCGCGTGCGCCTGGGCTACAATGAATCTCGCTTGTAGGCGACTGACAGGAGGGTCAATGAGCAAAGCTGATCAACAGTTTGTAGCCATGTGCCGCGATATCTTGGACCATGGCACCACCACCGAGGGCCAAAAGGTCCGCCCGGTGTGGGAGGACGGCACCCCTGCCTATACCATTAAAAACTTTGGCGTCACGGCGCGCTACGACCTGCGCGAGGAGTTCCCTGCGCTTACGCTGCGTCGCACGGCTCTTAAGTCTGCGATGGACGAGATCCTGTGGATCTATCAAAAGAAGTCTAATAACGTCCATGACCTCAACAGCCATATTTGGGACGAGTGGGCCGACGAGACCGGCTCCATCGGTAAGGCCTACGGTTATCAGATTGGGCAGAAGAGCCATTATGCCGAAGGTGATTTTGACCAGATGGACCGCGTGCTGTACGACCTCAAGCACACGCCGTACAGCCGCCGCATTATGACGAACACCTATGTGTTCAGCGACTTGTCCGAGATGCACCTGTATCCGTGCGCGTACAGCGTGACGTATAACGTGACGCAGCGTCCGCAGGACGATAAGCCCACGCTCAACATGATTCTCAACCAGCGCAGCCAGGACATTTTGGCCGCGAACAACTGGAACGTGTGCCAGTACGCCATTTTGCTGATGATGGTCGCGCAGTCGGTCGATATGATTCCCGGTGAGCTGCTGCACGTGATCGCCGACGCCCATATCTATGATCGTCATGTCGATATCGTCCGCGAGCTTATCGAGCGTCCGCAGTTTGCGGCACCCAAGGTAACGCTCAACCCCGATGTGCATGACTTCTATGCGTTTACGACCGATGACCTGATCGTCGAGGGCTATGAGCACGGCCCGCAGGTCAAGAACATTCCCATTGCGGTGTAGGTGGTGCTCATGACGTGTAAGCTATCTGCTATCGTCGCCGTGTGTGACGATTGGGGCATTGGGTGCGAGGGCGACATGGTGGTGTCCAATTGCGCCGATATGCGCCATTTTGTGGCCTGCACCAAGGGCTGCCCGGTTATCATGGGACGCAAGACGCTGCTGAGTTTTCCCGGCGGGCGTCCTCTCAAGAACCGCCGCAATATCGTGCTTACGCGCGATATGGGCTTTACCCACGAGGGCGTCGACGTGGTGCATAGCGTTGACGAAGCGCTCTCTGCGGTTGCCGATGAGCTCGTTGCCTGGGTGATCGGTGGCGGCGATGTCTATCGGCAGTTTTTGCCGTACTGCGTGGAGGCCGAGGTCACTCATAACCACTGCGTCCATCCCGTGGACACGTACTTTCCCGACTTGGACGCCGATCCCGCGTGGGAGATTGCGCAGCGTAGCGGGGTCGCGACGATTGCCGCCGGTGAGGGTGACGAGGGCGTCGATTATGAGTTCGTGACGTATCGTCGCATCGAGGCGTAAATCGTCTGGCGTGAACGGTATCATCGGGTTGATTGAATGCATGGGGCGGCGCTTAGCGTCGCCTCGTTTGGTATAGATGTGCTGTAAAGAAGGGTGCGGGCTGGCTGCTATGACTGATGCCGTTGAGGTTCTGCGAATTGATTCGCTCGAGGACGAGCGGCTCGATGCCTACGTGCGACTGACCGAGCGTGAGCTTCGCTGCGTGCTGGAGCCGCAAAAGGGCATCTTTATTGCGGAGAGCGCCAAGGTCATCGAGCGTGCCGTGCGCGCCGGATATGAGCCGGTGAGCTTTCTTCTGGGCGAGCGCTGGCTCGACCAGATGATGCCGCTGTTTGACCAGCTTGTCGTGCGCGAGGGAGCGGGTCCGGTTCCCGTGTTCGTGGCCTCCATGGAGCTCATGGAGCAGTTGACGGGCTTTAACGTGACGCGCGGCGCGCTGGCGGCGTTCCGTCGCCCGCGTCAGATTCCGGTTGATGAGTTCTTGGGCGGCGTCGTCGAGGCGGCGGGGGATCGTCCGGTGCGCGTGTGCGTGCTTGAGGGTATTGTCGATCACACCAATGTTGGCGCGATTTTCCGCTCGGCTGCCGCATTGAACGTTGACGGTATTTTGGTCAGCCCGACGTGCTGCGACCCGCTGTACCGTCGCTCGGCCCGCGTGAGCATGGGCACCGTGTTTCAGGTGCCGTGGACGCGCATTGGCAGCGAGGCTCGTGTGTGGCCGCATGATGGCCTGAGCGCGTTGCACGATGCCGGTTTTTCGTGTGCCGCTATGGCGTTGACGGACGATTCCGTATCGCTGGACGATCCCGTGCTGCAGGAGATTGACCGCTTGGCAATCTTTATGGGTACCGAGGGTGCCGGCTTGGGCGCCAAGACCATTGCCGGCTGTGACCACGCGGTGCGCATTCCGATGGCGCACGGGGTCGATTCGCTTAACGTGGCCGCGGCGAGCGCCGTCGCCTTTTGGCAGCTGTGCCCGCACGTGAGCAATGAGTATCACTACCAGCCGGGTTTGTATCACTAGGTAGTTTTCCGCACCGCGCTCTAATTCGGGGTGTTTCGGTCGCCGCCAGTCGGTGCTAAGCTAGTATTGGCTTTGGTCTTAAATTGCCGTTATGTTGTTTGACGTATGCTGGCGGGGAGGGCGTGTGGCTAAGAAATCTACGGCTATCGATGTAACGCAGGGTGTCATTTGGCAACAGCTGCTGTCGCTGTGCGTTCCCATCTTTTTTAGTTCGTTTTTTCAGCAGGCCTACACGCTTATCGGTACGTATATCGTTGGCCAGTTTGGCGGCAAGCTCGCGCTGGGTGGCATTCAAGCCACGATGGTGCTCACCGAGCTCTGCATTGGCTTTTGCGTTGGCGTCGGCGCCGGCTGCGCGGTCATTACCGGTCAGTATTTTGGCCAGCACGATGATGAGCGACTGAGTCGTTCGGTCCATACAGCCATGACGCTCGCGCTGGTGGGCGGTATCGCTTTCTCGATTCTTGGCATAGTGTTCGTTGAGCCCATGCTGGTGCTTATGAACACGCCGCATGAACTATTGGCCGAGGGTGTGGCCTATGCTCGCTGTTATTTTGCCGCGATGGTTGCGGCGCTGCTGCTGAATATGGGAACCGCACTGCTGCGTGCCGTGGGCGACACGCGCGGGCCCGCCGTGATCATTGCCTCTGGCTGCCTTGTTAACGTGGTGCTGGATATCATCTTTGTCGCTGTGTTGCATATGGAGGCGCTGGGCTGCGGCATCGCAGTGGCGCTGACCATTTGCTCCAATGCAACGATGATCGTGTTGCGCATGATGCGCGCTCCGGGTGCATGGCGTCTTTCGCTGTCTAAGCTCGGTATCGATCGCGGTATTTGCAAGAGTATGATCTCGTGTGGTCTGCCACTCGGTTTTCAATCGGCTGCCTATTCGATCTCGAACGTGCTGATCCAGGTGTCGGTTAATTCGTTTGGCGCCGATGTCACGACTGCTTGGGGTCTATCTGGGCGCCTGGATGGCATTATCTGGATGGTGACCGAGGCGCTCGGCGTATCGATCACTACGTTCTCGGCGCAGAACTTTGGCGCGCGCAACTACGAGCGCATGCGCAAGGGCTACCATACGTCGCTCGTGCTGTCGTTTATGCTCATTGGTGGCCTGTCTGCCGTGCTGCTGGTGTTCTCGGGTCCGTTGTCGCGTCTGTTTGTCGACGATGCTTCGATTTCGGCGTACACCACGACCATCCTCCATTTCATTGCGCCGTTCTATGCGATTTTCTCGATTATCGAGAACGCCTCGGGTTCCATCCGCGGCGCCGGCGTGAGTCTGCAGCCTATGATGCTCACCATCTTTGGCACCGTCGTACTCAGAGTGATTTGGGTGTTTGCGATCATGCCCTTCGATCCGTCGCTCGAGCATCTACTGCTGGTCTACCCCGTAACCTGGCTCATCACGGCCACGCTGTTCACCATCTACCACCACAGCGGCAACTGGCTAGGTCGCGCCACCGCCTAGCTCATCCGTCGGATACCCCTGATAAGTTGCGGTGAAATAGTTCCTGAAAAGCCCTTGCGGACCGTCAAACAAGTACTATTCCACCGCAACTTCCTTATGAGCTGTAGGTGTTGGCGGAAAACGAATCAATTAGTATTCGATGCCTTGGCGGGCTAGGAGGCCTTCGTCGAAGTAGTGTTTGATGGGACGCATTTCGGTGACTAAGTCCGCGAGGTCGGCCAACGGCAGCAGCCCGCGGCCGGTGAGCACGAGTTCCGTGGTGGCGGGCTTTATCGCGATCAGCGCTTCGACATCCTCGCGTGTCACGAAGCCGCGGCGCATAGCCTCGCCGAGTTCGTCCAAAATCAGAACGTCGACCTGTGATATCTGCTCGTGTGCTAGCTCCAGAATCTGTGCCGCGCAGGCCTCGGGCGTGTCGCGGTCGGCTTGTACGATGCGCAGACCCAAACGGGGCGCCGCATCATGCTCGGCGCAGTGCAGTTTCTTGGCAGACTGCAGCCTAAGAACGTTAAGTCCATAGCCCGTGGCGCGCAGCACGAGCCCCAGCGCAGCCGTCGTCTTGCCCTTGCCGTCGCCTGTATAGATTTGAACCTTGCCGACCTACAGTGATGCCATCTCTGTCCTTTCGTGCCCGGCGTCGGTTTATCGTCGCTCGGGTTGGGTATTCTAGAAACCATTATCAACCCCAGTAGATGGAGTTCAAGCAGATGGAGATGGATGACAACAAGCGTAGACGGAATATGATCCTCTACGTGCTCATCGCCTTCGTCGTCTACCTCGTGCTCTCGACCGTTCTGTTCCCCAACATCGGTCACACGCAGCAGATTACGAAGACCGACTACTCGACGTTTGTCAAAGCGCTCGATAAGAAGAGCGTCGACAAGGTCGAGTACAACACGGACGATTACACCATTTATTACACCAAGAAGGGCGAGGACGAGAACATCGCCTATAAGACGACCGGTGTGCCGAATGATGCGGGCTTTACCGATCGCGTGCTTGAGTCTGGCGCTTCGCTGGAGTCGGTCGTTCCCGATAAAAACTCGGGTTTGATGACCTACTACCTGCTCACTCTCATTCTTCCCATGGCGATTTTCTTCCTCATCGGTTGGTGGCTTAACCGCCGCATGAAGAAGGCTATGGGCGATGACGGCCCGTCGATGAACTTTGGTGGCGGCGGTTTTGGCGGCGGCGGACTGGGTAAGTCCGGCGCGCGCGTGATCGCCTCCAAGGACGTGGGCGTGACCTTTAAGGACGTCGCCGGCCAGGAAGAGGCCAAGGAGTCTCTCAAGGAGGTCGTCGACTTTCTGGAGAAGCCGCAGCGCTACGAGGAGATCGGCGCCAAGCTGCCGCGCGGTGCTCTCCTTGTTGGCCCTCCGGGTACCGGTAAGACCCTGCTTGCCAAGGCTGTTGCCGGCGAGGCCGGTGTTCCGTTCTTTAGCATTTCGGGCTCTGAGTTCGTTGAGATGTTTGTTGGTCGCGGCGCTGCAAAGGTTCGTGACCTGTTTAAGCAGGCCAAGGAAAAGGCCCCGTGTATCGTCTTTATCGATGAGATCGATACCATCGGTAAGAAGCGCGATGGCGGCGGCTTTAGCGGCAACGACGAGCGCGAGCAGACGCTCAATCAGTTGCTGACCGAGATGGATGGCTTCGATAACCACAAGGGTATCGTTGTCCTTGCCGCAACCAACCGCCCCGACAGTCTCGATCCCGCTCTACTGCGCCCCGGTCGTTTTGACCGCCGCATCCCCGTCGAGTTGCCCGATCTGACCGGCCGTAAGAACATCCTCGAGCTCCACGCCAAGAGTGTGAAGACCGAGCCGCCGATCGATCTGACCGCGATTGCCCGTGCCACGCCCGGTGCCTCGGGCGCCGACCTGGCCAATATCATCAACGAGGGCGCCCTGCGCGCCGTTCGCGAAGGTCGCAAGCGTGCAACCCAGGACGACTTCGAGGAGTCGGTGGAGGTCGTTATTGCCGGTCAACAGCGTAAGTCCACGGTGCTTTCCGACCACGAGAAGCAGGTCGTTTCCTACCATGAGATCGGCCATGCCATTGTTGCCGCTCGCCAGAAGGGCTCTGCGCCTGTCACGAAGATCACCATCGTGCCACGCACGAGCGGTGCTCTGGGCTACACCATGCAGGTCGAGGAGGATGAGCGCTTCCTGACCACACGCCAGGAGGTCCTGGACAAGCTCGCCGTCTACTGCGGTGGCCGTGCGGCCGAGGAGCTCATCTTTGGTGAGATGACGACTGGCGCCGCCAACGATATCGAGCAGGCCACCAAGCTCGCCCGCAACATGGTGACGCGCTTTGGTATGTCCGACGAGTTTGGCATGATGGCGCTCGGTACCGTCCAGAATGCGTACCTCAACCAGGATACGTCGCTCACCTGCGCCCCCGGTACGGCCGAGCGCGTGGACGCGATTGTCGCCAAGCTGATCGAGGATGCGCACGACCGCGCCCTGCAGATCCTGAAGGAGAACAAGTTCAAGCTCCACGAGCTGGCTCGTTATCTGTACAAGAAGGAGACGATCACGGGCGAGGAGTTCATGAATCTCCTCACGCGCGAAAATCCGCTGATGCCGAAGCAGCAGTAATACTAGTTGCGCAGTGTCAATCGCCCCATTTGAGTTTCTATCTCAAATGGGGCGTTTTGTTTGTGGGAGGGATATGTATGAAGATCGTGGTGAGTGCCTGCTTGATGGGCGAGAGCTGCAAATATAACGGGCTCGATAACTACCATCGCGAACTGGTCGAAGCGTGCGAACGTACGGGGACCGAGGTCCTGTTGGTGTGCCCTGAGGTCTTTGGCGGTCTGCCCACACCGCGCAAGCCGTCCGAGATTGTGAACGGAGAGGTTCGTACCTGCGAGGGCATATCGGTCGATCGCGAATTTCGCCTGGGTGCCCAACGAGCGCTCGATATGTGCGAGCAGGCGGGCGGGCCGGAAGAGATCGCCGCGTGCATCCTGCAGGACCGTAGTCCCTCGTGCGGCGCGGGTCGCATCTACGACGGAACATTCAGCGGCGCCCCTACGGCGGGCAACGGCGTCTTCGTTGATTTACTGCTCCGCCACGGTTATCGCGTGATCCCGGCTAGCGAGTTCGACCCCAGCATGCTGGAGCAATAAAAAACCACCACAAAGGTACTGCTCCCTTGTGGTGGTTTTGGGTTAGAGCTAGAGGGTGTGGCCGTAGGCGTTGGCAGCTTTGATGGCGGCGGCGAATTTTTCGTCGGTGAAGGGCTCGGGGTTTCCCTGCTTCCACTCGTTGGTGGCGTGCGCGTATTCGCACAGGGCCGGGATATCTGCCTCGGTAAGGCCAACCTGCTCAAGCGTTACGGGCAGCCCCATCTGCTTGTTAAAGGCGGCGTAGCGCTCAAGGTTCTCGGTATCGCCCGTATAGGCAAACAGTACCAGCACGCCCAGGCTCACGACCTCGCCATGCAGGTAGGTGCCCTCACGCGGAATGCTGCAGGTGGCGTTGTAGAACGCGTGCGCCACGCTCGAGTTGTAGTAATAATCGTTCTGGTTGGTCAGGTTCGAGACATAGCCCGTGTTGACAACGATGTCGAGCGCGATCTGCTTGACGGCCTCGCTCGACAGATTCTGGCGCACATCCTCAAGTCCCTGCACACCATAGGTAAACAGCGGCTCGGAGCAGGTGTGGGCGAGTGCCAGGCCAAGACCGGCGGTGTGCTCCAGGTTGCCGGCGCTCGTGGCGTATTCGACCTCGGGCTGCTTAGACAGGGCATCGCCCACGCCGGCCCAGAAGTACTCTGCCGGTGCCTCGGCGATGATTTTGGGGTTGATGAAGATGTGCGCCGGTCGGTTGGGGTACGAATAGCCCTCGAGCGAGCCATCGTCATTGTAGACAACGGCAATGGCGGTCGCGGCCGAGCAGTTGGAGCAAATCGTCGGTACGGTAAAGACGATCTTCTTGAGCTCGATGGCCGCCGTCTTCACAGTGTCGAGTGCCTTGCCGCCGCCACATGCGATGAGCACGTCGGCTTCCTGGCAGGCAGGGGAGTTCACGACCTTGGCGATATTGGCACGCGTACTGTTGGTGCCATAGACGCGCGTCTCCAGGACCTCGACATCGGTACCTTCAAGTGCCGCCTCGATTCCCGGCAGCGCCGCAGCCAGGGCTCGCTTGCCGCCAATGATGGCGACCTTGGTCGCTCCGTACTCGGCCAGTGCGGCGGGCAGCTCGGTAAAGCAATCCTCGCCAACGGTATAATCACTCATTCCAATCGTGCGCATGGCAACCTTCTTTCTTTCGATAAAGTGCTTTCAGGTATTTTGCTCCTAGAGAAGGTCCACAGCCGCGAGAAATTTCGAACGTATAAAACCAGTGTTGAGGGTTTTTCGCCGGCGCGGAACGTGCTAGCATACTCCGCATAAGCGTTGATGGGGACGAGTAGTCGGCCGTCCGCATGTTACAGAGAGCGGGGAGCGCTGAGAACCCGTGCATGCGACCGATGAAAATCACCCCGGAGCTGCGGTCCCAACGGACGCGTCGCACAGGCTCGTCCTAGTAGATATCGCCGAGATGGTCGTCGATACAGGCCAGCCGAGTAACGGATGCGAGCGCGCGAATACGCGGGCGAGGGCATCTAAGCTGGGTGGTTAAACGAAGAGCTTTTGCGGGCGTACAGTCCGTTTTGTGGCGCTTCGTCCCAGCTTGTAGGGACGGGCGCTTTTTTGGTGCCCAGCGGGCGTGCGCGCCCATGACATGAAAGGGGTACCGTGGCAAACGAGTACAAGCAGACGATGAATCTGCCCAAGACCGGTTTTCCCATGCGTGCCGGTCTTTCCAAGTCCGAGCCCAAGCGACTCAAGGACTGGCAGGACAACAAGGTCTACGAGCAGGTTCTGAAGAAGAACGAGGGTCACAAGAAGTTCGTGCTGCACGACGGCCCTCCGTACGCCAACGGCCCGATCCACATCGGCCACGCCATGAACAAGATCTCCAAGGACATGATCAACCGTTACTGGATGATGCAGGGCTATGAGGTTCCATATGTCCCCGGTTGGGATTGCCATGGCCAGCCGATCGAGCATAAGGTCGAGGAGAAGCTCGGCACCGAGAAGTTCAACCAGACCTCCACGGCTAAGATCCGCGAGCTTTGCAACAAGTTCGCTGTCGAGAACATCGAGCTGCAGAAGGCCGGCTTCCGTCGCCTGGGCGTGCTCGGCGATTGGGACAACCCCTATCTGACGCTCTATCACCAGCATGACGCCGCCGACATCGAGGTTTTCAAGGCCATGTTCGACAAGGGCATGATCTATCGCGGTCACAAGCCCGTTCACTGGTGCAAGCACTGCCATACCGCACTTGCTGAGGCCGAGATTGAGTACTCCGACGAGACGAGCCCGTCCATCTTCGTGCGCTTTGAGATGACCTCCAAGCCCGCCGGCCTCGAGAACTTCGACGGCCCGGTTGACTTTATCATCTGGACGACCACGCCGTGGACCATCCCCTCCGACCAGGCAGTTTCTCTCAAGCCCGGTGCCGCCTACGTCGCCGTTGAGCACGACGGCCGCGCCGAGGTCATGCTCGAGGACCTAGCTCCCAAGTGCTGCGAGGAGTTTGGCTGGGAGTACACCCCGGTTGTGGTCGACGGCAAGCCCTATGTGGTTCCCGCCGAGACCTTCCACCACATCCACTACAAGCAGCCGATCTTTGACGGCGTTGAGGGCGTGGCGCTGCTGGCCGATTACGTCGGTGTCGATGACGGTACCGGTATTGTCCACAACTCGCCCGGCCACGGCGTCGACGACTACTTTGCCTGCCTCAAGGAGGGCATCACCGACATCTGCATGCCGGTCGATGACGACGGCAAGTTCTACACCGGTGAGGAGTTTGGCACCGGTGGCCCCTTCAGCGGCATGGATACCGACGAGGCCAACCCGCATATCATCGAGTTCCTGCGCGAGCGCGGCACCCTGGTCCTCGAGAAGAAGATCACGCACAGCTATCCGCACTGCTGGCGCTGCAAGCACCCGGTGCTCTTCCGTGCTACCGACCAGTGGTTCGTCTCGATGGACAAGACGGGTCTGCGTGAGCAGGCTGGCAAGGAGGTCCGCGAGAACGTCAAGTGGTATCCGGCCCATGCCGCCAACCGCATTGGCGCCATGGTCGAGCAGCGTCCCGACTGGTGCATCAGCCGCCAGCGCAACTGGGGCGTGCCTATCCCTAGCTACACTTGCGCCGACTGCGGCGAGAAGGTCATGAACGACGCCACGCTCGACGCCGTCATCAAGCTCTTCCACGAGAAGGGCTCCGACGCCTGGTTCACCGACGCTCCCGAGAGCTACCTGGGCGAGGCCTGCGTCTGCCCCAAGTGCGGTGGCCATCACCTCAAGGCCGATAAGGACATCCTCGACGTGTGGTGGGACTCCGGCGTATCTTGGAAGGCCGTCTGCGAGTATCGCCCTGAGCTGGAGTATCCGGCGGACGTGTATCTTGAGGGCTCCGACCAGCACCGTGGTTGGTTCCAGAGCTCGCTGCTCACCTCGGTGGGCGCCAACGGCCATGCCCCGTACAAGGCGGTCGTCTCGCAGGGCTTCACCCTCGACGGCCAGGGCCGCAAGATGTCCAAGTCGCTCGGCAACGTCATCGACCCCAACAAGGTCTGCGACGAGATGGGCGCCGACATCATTCGTCTGTGGGTTGCATCCGTCGATACCAGCTCCGACGTGTCCATCGACCACGAGATCCTTGCTCGTACGTCCGATGCCTACCGTCGTTTCCGCAACACGCTGCGCTTCCTGCTCTCCGAGCTCGAGGGTCAGTTTGAGCCCGAGACCGACGGCGTCGCCTTTGTCGACTTGTTGCCGCTCGACAAGCTCATGGTTGCCCGTCTGACCCAGGTCCAGGCCGAGGTCGACGACGCCTATGCCAGCTACGAGTTCCCGCGCGCCTACCGTGCGCTCTACGACTTTGTGGTTACCGAGCTTTCCAACGTGTATCTCGACGCCCTAAAGGATCGTCTGTACTGTGACAAGCCCGGCTCGCTCGAGCGCCGCAGCGCCCAGACCGTGCTGGCCGAGCTCTTCTCGATGCTCATGCGCGATCTGCAGCCGATCCTGTCCTACACCGTCGACGAGGCCATGGCCTATGCGCCTGCCGGCTGCGTCGACCACCAGAAGTATGCCGCGCTGCTCGATTGGTACAAGTCGCCCATCACGGTCGACGAGGCCAACGAGTTTGAGGGCGTGCTCGAGGCTTCGCTCGAGCTCCGTAGCGCCGTGACCAAGGCCCTTGAGGATGCCCGTTCTGCCGGCACCTTCACCAAGAGCCAGCAGGTCCGCGTCAAGGCGGTCGTTCCTGCCGAGATGTATGCGCTGCTGACCGGCGACAAGGCCGTCGACCTGGCCGAGTTCTACATCGTCTCCGATGTTGAGCTGACCCAGGGCGAGGAGCTCTCCGTTGCCATTGAGGCTGCCGAGGGCGAGTGCTGCGACCGTTGCTGGAACTATCGCACCACCGTCGGCGAGTACAACGGCCACGCGCATATCTGCAAGCGCTGCGCCGATGCTTTGTAGGTTACGGCGTTCGTAGAACGCCGTAACCTACCGACGCTGCAAACGCCCCTAAGCGGCAATCTGACGTTCAATCGTCGGTCGCGTAC